>JAPOPM010000054.1 GCA_026712905.1 Deltaproteobacteria bacterium | reverse complement strand
GGGGGACGGCAGGGCGGGAGGGCGCGGCGTGCCGCGCACGCGGGCGGTGAAGGCGGTGCTGGCCGGGATACCGCGGACGAAGGACAAACCGTGGGTGATCGAGGGGCGGAAGCCCGGAACGCGGCTCGCGAACCTCGATGCGATCTGGATGAGGCTCCGCGGGCGGGCAGGGCTCGGCGACGTGCGGCTCCACGACTGCCGTCATTCGTACGCATCGCGGGCGCTGGCGCTGGGCGAGGGGCTTTCGATGATCGGCGCGCTGCTGGGTCATGCGAAGGTGGCGACGACGGCGCGCTATGCGCACCTGGCGCGGGACACGGAGAAGGCTTCGGCCGCCAGGGTCGGCGGCAGCATCGGGGCGGACATCCTGCCGCCGGGCGCGGTCTGAGCCGGAGGGAGGCAGCGGCCCATGGCGAAGCTCGCCACGGCGACGATTTCGAAGCGCACGGTGGAAGCGCTGGTGGTGAAGAGGGACACGGTCTACTGGGACTCGGAGCTTTCAGGCTTCGGGGTTCGCGCCTATTCGTCAGGCAGCAAGTACTACGTGGTGCAGACCCGGGCCAACGGCAAGGCGGCGAAGCGGGTGACGGTGGGCCGGCACGGGATCGTGACGGGGGAGGACGCGCGCAGGCGGGCGGCGCCGATCATCGCGCGCATCAAGGCGGGAGAGGAGCCGGTGGCGGAGCCCGCGGCGGCCCTGGCCGAGGGTCCCACCGTGGGGGAGCTTGCGCGCCGGTGCTTGAGGAGCACGTGGCGGTGCGGTGCAAGCCCAGGACGGTGGAGATGTACACGCTGATCGTCCGCAAGCACCTGCTGCCAGCACTCGGCAGAGTCCCGGCGCTGGCGGTGGATCACAAGCGGGTGACCGAACGGCACCATTCGATGCGCGGGACGCCGTCGATGGCGAACCGGACGGTGGAGGCGCTGTCGTGCATCTGGAACTCCGCGGAGGACCGGGGGGAGTTGCCGGAGGCGAGCAACCCGTGCCGGGTGGTGGCGAAGAACCGCGAGCGCGGGCGCGAGCGGTTCCTGAGCGAGGATGAGTTCCGCCGGCTGGGGCGGGCGCTGGCGGAGGCGGAGACCGGCAATGGCGTGTCGGTGCACGCGGTGGCGGCGATCCGGCTGTTGCTGCTCACGGGGTTGAGGCGTAACGAGGTCCTGGCGCTCCGCTGGCGGGACGTGGACCTTGATGCGCGCGAGATCAAGATCGAGGACTCCAAGACCGGAGCGCGCGTGGCTCCGCTCTCGCCGGAAGCGGCCCGGGTGCTCGCCGACGTTCCGCGCGTGGAGGGGAACCCGCACGTGATTCCGGGGAAGAAGGCGGGCACGCACTTGCGCAACCTGAACGACCCCTGGGACCGGATCCGCAAGCGTGCGAAGCTGGGGGACGTGCGGCTCCACGACTGCCGTCACTCGTTCGCGTCCAGGGCGCTGTCGCTCGGCGAAGGGCTGACCATGATCGGAAAGCTCCTGGTTCACACCAAGGTGGAGCCCACCGCGCGGTACGCGCATCTGGCGCGGGAGTCGGTGCACGAGTCCGCCATCCGCGTATCCGCCAGCATCGCCGCCGACATCCTGAGGGGTACCGAGTGGCGACGCGGACCAAGCACAGAGCCCTCACGGAAGCCCTGGAGCGCTACGTGGACCAAGGCAGCCAGTTGACCAGCCTGGAGTCCACCGCTACCCTCAAAGACGTCGGCGTTGCCATCTCCATCGACGGCGGGGGCGGTTGCATGGACAACATCTTCATCGAGCGCGCTGCTCGCGCTCGCTTGTGTCCGAAGCCGGCTAACTGCAAGAATTCTCATAAGGCTTCCAAGCCCAACGGTCATCGCCCGATGGATACCGTTTCGCAATACCGAATGGCTTCACTCCGTCCCAACCGACTCCACTCGCCGGAACCCTATGACAAAGGAATGCCGCTGGAGAGGCAGGCTGAGCCGCACACCTCGTCTACCCCTATGCAGGATTCTGGCGGTATGACCGATCATCCGGAATACACCTTAACTCGGTCGCCATCCTGTCCAAGGAAACAGGACCACCTCACCTGTTTGACAGGTTGGCCGGAGTTGTGCGACGAACAGCCGAAAGAGTCGCTACCCGGAGGAAAGCCCAATGGTAGAGTGCAAGGGTGCTGGGGTTCGTTCGAACTTGTTTGGCCTTTATACCATACAGAGGGCCGCATGCGCATTCACGTTGTTGGCCGGGCTTGTTCTCGTCCCTTCCGTCCCGCGAGCCGATCCCGGCACCAGGTGGTGGAGTGACTATCTCCTGCACGCGACCGAGTGCCGGGACGCAATCAACACCAGGGTTTCGGAAGGGACGCGGTGTCTTTTCGGCCACGGCCTGACGCTGATGCTAGACCAGACTCTACGGCTCGCCGACTCATACGGGAAGATGCGATTCGGGGAACGTTTCCAGATTGCCGGCAACTTCGGCTACTCCCCGGTGTCGAGCGAGTTCGGCATCGAGGGTGACCTCGACATGGTGCTTCCGTTCACGGGCGCGGGACTGTCCGCGAGCCGTGCAGCCGTTTCCTCGTTCTTTTTTCAGCAGGGTATCACGCGCTCTTGGGACGGGTTCGGTTCCGGCCTCTTCCGTAATGATCTGAGGCAGGGAGTTGTGCGCCGCTTTCGGGTGTCGCGTACCGCGGACGCCGACATCGTTGGCTTCTCGGCCTTTCATCTACTCAACCTCGAACGTGGGCACCGGGTGCTGGCGCCGGGGATCGACTATGCCGGAAGGTGGGGTACTGGCTCGGTCCGCTACTTTATTCCCTCCACCGGTTGGCGCCCGGGCGCTGCGGGCTACGAGGAACGCGCGCTTGAGGGGTTCGAGTTGGGGCTCCGCTTCGACTTGACCACGACGCTTCGCCTCAACACGGTCGGCTATCGTTGGAGGGCCGATGATGGCTCCAACGAGTGGAACACGGGTGCTCGCATGGCCCTCGACTGGCGTCCTCACCCGTGGCTTAGCCCATCTTTAACATGAATGTGGGGATTTAGGGTATTTTGTGTACGGGTGCACCATCTAACCTATTGAATTCATTGAGATCATGTTTCTGGGGACGGAATGTAGTGCCATACTAATGTATCATGGCTTGCATTCCG
>JAPOPM010000053.1 GCA_026712905.1 Deltaproteobacteria bacterium | reverse complement strand
GACCGCATCCCGCCCGAAGTTCCCCTTGCCGGTGAGCCGCAGGCACCCGTCCCTGTCCACCCGATCGAGCACGATCAGCGCATTGCGCACGAACGCCGACCCGCCGAGAGCTTTGTCCGGAAGGTCGGCCGCGAGTCTGAGCGTCTGGTTCGCGGCCGACGGCTCGGCGCGAAGCGCTACGACGCTCGCCGGCTCAAGAAGCCTCCACACCGGGTCCACCCCGCCGGGCCACTTCGAAAAGTCCGTCCTCATCGCCGTCTCCGCCACGAATCATACATCACGGACGCAGGCCATGAAACGCAAAGCGGGGGTATGGCTCCCGGCGCCTTCCCCGACACTCTCGCGCGGCCGGGCGCCCGCGCCCTTGTGGCGGCTCACAGGCGAGCCGGGCTTGCCAACGCCGCCGGCACGGGAGGTTGCCGTCATGCCCCACACCACTCCACCGAGGATCACGGCCGCGCCTCCGAGGCCCTGTGATCAACAGTTCCAGCACTTCCGCACAACTCCCCGGACCATCCGCCCCGGGTGCTTGAGTTGAAAGGAGAGGCAAAGGGGGCCTCCGCGGGGGCGGGACGGGCGGTCTGCGAGAGGCGCCCGCTCCGCTTCCATCTCCCCCCACCATGGAGGTTGCCCATGCCCCTTCCCGAGAAAATCTCCGCAGACTATACGCTCCGCCCCAGCGAGCTGTCCCAAGTGCTCGCGCTCCTGGTCGAGGCTCGCCAGCCGGTGGTTGTCTGGGGGCCGCCAGGAGCCGCCAAGAGTCAGATCGCCCAGCAGGTGGCCGCGGCCGCGAACCGCCAGTACGTCGACGTCCGGGCCCTGCTGCTCGACCCCGTCGATCTCCGGGGCATCCCCTGGCGCGACACAGACGGCCGCACCCGCTGGGCGCCGCCCGCCTTCCTGCCCCCGTCCGACCATCCCGGCCGCTGGCTCATCAATCTCGAGGAGTTGCCCTCCGCTGTTCCGATGGTGCAAGCGGCGCTCTATCAGCTGGTTCTCGACCGCAAGGTGGGGGAGTACGAGCTTCCCGAAGGAGCCTCCCTCATTGCCTGCGGCAACCGGGAGACCGACCGCGGCGTCGTCCACCGCATGCCCACTCCTTTGGCGTCGCGCTTCGTCCACCTGGAGATCCGCGTCGATGTCGAGGACTGGCTCGCCTGGGGCGCGGGCCACGGCATCGTCTCAGAGGTACTTTTCTTTGTCGCCTACCGGCCCGACCTCCTGCACCGGTTCGACCCGCAGTCCACGGAGAAAGCTTTTCCTTGTCCCAGGACGTGGGAGGCGGTCAGCAACCTCGTCAAGCACCGGAACGGGCTCGATCCGGCAACGGAGCGGGCGCTCTTCCGGGGGACCGTGGGCGAAGCGGCGGCGGTGGAGTTCTCGGCGTTCCTGAACGTCTGGCGCGAGCTGCCCCACCCGAGAGCGGTCCTCAACGACCCCGCCAACGCGGCCATCCCGGAGAACGCCAGCGCGCTCATGGCGCTCTGCGGCTCGCTCTACCGTCTTGCGACGGACGTGACCATGGACGCCATCGTCACCTTCGCGGAGCGGCTCAGAAGGGAGATGGGAGAGTCGCTGGTGGGCGCGTGCGTGCGCCGCGACCCGGGGCTCCAGCGCTCCCCCGCCTTCATCCGCTGGGCCGCGGCCAGGACCCGGTGAGGGAGGAAGCTCATGCACTGCTGGAGGATCACACACTATTCGGCGGGCGATGTCCCCTCGCGCCAGTACACGGTGAGGGCCCGCAGTCGCGAGGCGGCCAGACAGAGACTCGCCGCCGCAATCCAGGTCCCCCTGTGGACTCTCAGGTAGTCTGAAAGGAGAAATTCCAATGGACCTCACCCGTGAAGCCATGCTGGTCAGCCTCCGCATCAGCGCTTGGTCCGGCCGGCTCTACGACCGCGAGGCCAGCGACCACGTCGCCGCCCACCACGAAGCGAGCACAAGTGCGGGCCGGTACAACAAACGACTGCTTCCCAAGGCGGCTCTGGCCGCGCTCAACGCCACCATGAGCGAAACACGCACTCAGCATTATGCCCAGTCGCTGCCCTGGGACGACAAGGGCTCGCGGCTTCTCACCGTCGCCAACTACGAGTGCTACACCGAGGTCATGGACGGGCTCCGGGAGCGCCTGGTGCGCCAGCGCGCCCGGTTCATCGAGGACTACGACGACTACGTCGAACAGGCCCGGATCGACCTCGGCAAGCTCTTCCGCATCGGGGACTATCCCTCGAAGGACCAGCTCCGGGACAGGTTCTCCATCCGCTACCGCATCACGCCGGTGCCGGACGCCGACCACTTCATCGCCAGGCTCGCCTCCGACGACACCGAGCGGGTGAAGCGCGACATCGAGCTTCACATTGAAGAGCAGCTCCACGACGCCGTGGGGGACCTCTACCGCCGCATGGCGGAGGCGGTCGAGCGGGTCTCGGAGCGCCTTAGCGAGGACGAGAACGGCAAGCCCCTGGTGTTCCGGGACACCATGATCTCCAACATCCGGGACCTCGTCGACGTGGTTCCCCGGCTCAACATCTTCGGCGACCACCGGCTGGCCGGCCTCTGCGAAAAGGTGAAGGACAGAATCGCAGGCGTGGAGCCGGATTCGCTCCGTCCGTCCGGGGCCTTCGACCCCGTTGTCCGGGCACGAGTCAAGCGCGACGCCGACGCGCTCATGGAGCAGTTCGCGGGATACTTCCCGGCGCCGCAACCCGAACCGGCCCGGGAGGTGGCGTGATGCCGCCCGCCGCGCTCCGGGAATCCGCAATCCGGGTGAGCGACTGCGTGACCGGGCTCCTGCAAAAACAGCCCTTCTTCGGGAGCCTAGTCCTGAGACTCCCGCTCCGCGCAGATCCGACACGGAAGACGCTTGCGAGCGACGGACACGAGATCCGCTACTCGCCCGGTTGGGTGGCGGAGACCGATGCGCACCTGATCGAGACCGCCATGGCGCGGGTGGTGATGGCGTGCGCGCTCAAGCACCATACCCGCAGGGGAGAGCGGGATCCGGAACGGTGGCAGACGGCCTCGCAATTGGTCACCCACGCCTTGCTCCGCGATGCGGGATTCACGCTCCCGCCCGAAGCCGAGGCCTGGGAGGACCTCAGTGTCGAGCAGGCGTACGACCGCCTGCCGGACCCCGGGGACGGCGATCCCGGCGACGACGGCAGTCCAGCCCAAGGCGGCGCCAGCGGCGCGGACGCGGCCGGCCAGCCGCCGCCCGGCGACGACGGCGATGAGTCCGGAGATCCGTCCGGCCAGGGCGACGGCCAGGACGGGAACGGCCAGGGTGAGGATGGCGCCGCCGCCGCGCCGCCGAGCCACGACCCCGCCGGCACCGGAGAGGTCATGGACGCCGACTCCCGCGCGGGCCAGGAGTCCGCTTCCTCCCAGGCGTCCGTGGACACCGCCGCCGAGGAGCAGGCCTGGGACGAGGCCATGCACCAGGCGCTGAGCATCGCCAGGGCCGAGGGAAAGGCCCCGGGAGGCGTCGAGGAGACGGTCCGGAACGCCCACGCAAGCGCGCTCGACTGGCGCACCCTGCTGCGCCGCTACATGACCGACGCCGCTCACCGCGACTACAGCTGGAGCCTCCCCAACCGCCGCTTCATCGACTCG
>JAPOPM010000052.1 GCA_026712905.1 Deltaproteobacteria bacterium | reverse complement strand
CAGCGCCCCGGCTCACCTGCCCCTCTGCCGGCTCTACCGGAACAGCAGGACGTGTTAAACAGGATCCTGGCGGCATGATCGACTACCCGGAATACACCTTATCTTCGCCGCCCACCTGTCCAACGAAGTGGGACCACCTCACTCAAAGCCGAACGATCCGGACGCCAGCGCATTCATGCCCGTACTCATCAAACGCAGAAACGCCGTTCAGGACGCCATCGACCACGGCTTCAGAATCCACAGCGTGCGAGAAGTTAGTGGTGGAGTGCCAAAGGGCGGGGGAAAGGTTAAGTGCTCCGCAACGGTAACAACCGTGAACAACGACAGGCCCTTGATAAGTCTAGGTAATCTGCGCTGTTACGATGTCCTGCAGAAGTAGGCGGGTAGGCTCGATTTCCTCTCGGCCTCCTTGACCAGAGACGGCGTAGGGACACGTCGTGGAGAGGCGGTCCGGGTAAACTGGCATATAAGCCCCAATACAAGAGCCCACACGCGGTGAGAGGTAGCTCCCCTCGCCAGGGTGAATACACGGAACATCCCTACCGGTTTCGGTACGATGCTTTGCGGCACCCGGCAACCCCGTGCCGGGCCAGGCTCACAGCACCTGGATGCCGACGCTCAACCTGGAAAAACCCCGTGTGCGGAGTTAGGTTGTGTCCCGTGCCGTACTGTTGTTCTGCGCCGTTCTGCTTGCAGCGGCTGCCGGGCATGAAGTAGAAAAGACGACCATGCCAGCGAAGCCGGCCAAGAAGCCGAAGCCTGAACACCGCCCGATGCCGGAAGATCCGCGTGAACTGGCGCGGGCGATGTTCCGGGCGGCTGACGCGAAGATCGAGAAGAAGAAGACGGCGACGGGGAAGAAGTCCGCCGCCTAGGGGCGCTAGGTTAGCCCCTCCAGCCGCCTACCGACGCGAATCAGCGCCGTCAACTATTCTTTATTATTCCCCAACAAAGCCCCGGGGACCTGAACCGAGGAACGGCCCCGCGCACGACCAGGCGGTATCCAGGCCCGGCGGCGCCGTCAAGGCGTGCAGCGAAGCGTCTGCTTTCTCACGGCCTCGGCGGTCAAACTCGCGCCCTCCAGGTTCGTGATCCGGCACTCCTCATCGACCTTCACCTCTGCCGTGCAGTCGCCTTCCACCGGATCGTGGACAAAGGCGAATACCATGAAGTGGTCCAGGTTTCTGTGGCGCCCAACGATCATGTTGGACGTCTTGTAGTTCTTCTCCACGAACGCCGTGACGGCCTTCACCTTGGCCCGGTCGGTGGAGCAATCCGCAGCGTGGGTAAGGGGGCGCCGAGGACGAGTGAAAGCACCAGCGTTCGCCACAGCGCCATCCGGCAGATCACGTCGAATCGCCGAGACACTGGAGGCTGAACCACTGGACCACGCCGCCGTCGCCGCTCTCCTTCACCGAGCCCAGGTGGATCGCCGCAGCCGCAAGGGCGAGAGTGGCGAAGCGGCCGAGGCGCACCACGGCGCGGTTGAAGGCGGAGAGCCGGGCAGGGCAGAGGCGGAGGAGGGTAGAGGATCCTCACCACCACGCGCGCCACCAGCCGCATCAAGAGCGTCACGCCGACGGAGATGTGGAGGGACTTCAGCAGGTCCGCCATGGAGCCGTCCTCGACCACCGGGCGGGTCCTGGCGTAGCCGGCGCCCCACCTGAACGCGAAGCTCACGGCCATGGCCCAAGGGAGCACTCGCGCCGCCAGGGTGTAGATCCTCAGTTCACCCATTCCACCACCTTCCATTGGGTATCCGGCGCCACGCAGACCAGGCCGTCCTGTCCTCGAAGCGGGTGTGAAGGTGCGCGGTTCGGTCCTTCGTGCTACTCGGCCAGGACCCGCCCGTTGATGGCATTGACCGCCATGTGGGCCCCCAGCACGGCCCCCTCTTGCCATCCCGGCAGACCGCTGACCTGATCACCGGCGAAGTGGATGGCCCCGTCCGGCCTCTGGAGCGCTTCGGGCGACTTGTGGCGGCTTCTGGGCCAGCCGCCCTTCTGGAAGGGTGTCTTGAGCCAGGAACGGCTGACCCCGGTTTCGATCTCCGAGGCGTAACCGGGGTGGATGCGCTCCCCCTCGGCGGCCGCGGCCCGCAGCCGCTCCGCCGGCGCCATGCCGCCAAAGCGCAGTCCCGGCTTCTCGCCCCAGATATAGGCGCCCATGATGATTCCCTTGTCCCGGTGATAGCCGTAGGGCGGATACCAGATCTGGGTGATGTCCTGGTCCGTCCACGATATGCCTCCGTAGATGGCTTGATCCTCTTCCCAGAACCGTCGGCGGGCCTGGAAGGCGATCTTGACCGCGGGCACGAACTTGATCGACTCGATGACCGCCCGGGTCTTTGGGGAAAAGTCGTTGGGGATGTCCCTCAGGACGGTGGCGGGTATGGTGCAGATGGCGAAATCGGCGTCGATGGCCTCGCCTCCCGCCACCACGCGGACGCCGGCGGGCGTCTTTCGGATCTCCTCGACCACGCTGTTGTGCCGCATGAACGGCCGGACACGCTTCTCGAATGCCTTCGCGATGGCGTCCATCCCGCCCACGGGCTGGAACAGCGTCGGGTTCTGATTGAGGAAGTGGCTGTAGTGGAGCTTGTAGCGCCAGAAGTCCGCCTTGAGGAGCT
>JAPOPM010000051.1 GCA_026712905.1 Deltaproteobacteria bacterium | reverse complement strand
TTGTCTGTGTGACGATGCGTGCCATGGGCTGCAGTGTTATCTCGAACGTCCTTATCTCACGTCGGTGGGCCGTTTTCAAGACGCTGGATGCAATCAAGAAGTCGGGCAAGCAGGCCCGGGTCGGCATCAGCGGCAACCAGTCCAGCGGATTCGTGCTCGGGAACATCGTCGAGAAGCTGCGCGACGAAAAGTTGTTCGAGTACGTCTTCGGCTATCCCGGCGCGCGGCAGTACAGCCTCGCGTTCCGGCAGGGTGAGGTGGACGTCTCCGGGAACGTGACCTCGTCCTTCCTGGATCAGCTCGGGGACATGTGGAAGGCGGGGGACATCATCATGCTCGCCCAGACCGGCACGGTGGAGGGCAAGAAGAGTCCGGAGTTCCCCGACGCGCCGTTGCTCGAAGACATGGCCAAGACCCAGAAGCAGAAGAACCTGGTGCGGGCTACCTTCCTGCTCTCGCGCTACGGACGTCCGTACGCCATGCCTCCCGGAGTTCCCGCGGACCGCGTGGCGCTCGTGCGCAAGGCCTTCGACGACACCATGAAGGACCCGAAGTTCCTGGCCGAGGCCAAGAAGCTGAAGAGGCCCGTGAGGCCGACGAGCGGTCCGGCCCTTCAGAAGATGTGGAAGGATTCGCTGGGCGCTTCACCGGAAGACAAGGCCATCGTGAAGCAGATCTTCAATCCCCCGGGCAAGAAGTAGCACCTGCCCGGACTGCCGGGGTGCGGTAACAAAGGGCGCCGGGGACATCCGATCCCCGGCGCCCTTTTGTCTTGGAGTCCGTCTTGACTTCGTTTCATCTTGCCTTTTCCGGGTGCTTGTTGCAGGATTCGTGCGTGACTAATCCTTCGAAGTTTTCTCAAGATGGGAGGTAACTATGCGGACTGTATTGAGTCTCGTGGTGCTCGTGCTCTTCCTGTTCGGAGCAGGTTCGGCCGCGGCGGCGGACTTCTACAAGGGGAAGAAGATCCGTCTGATCGTCTCGTCATCGCCCGGCGGCGGCAACGACACGTACTCGCGGCTGCTGGCCCGCCATATCGGCAGGAACATCCCCGGCAACCCGACGGTCATCGTCCAGAACATGCCGGGCGCGGGCGGCGTCCGTGCGGCGAGCTATCTCTACAACAAGGCGCGGCGCGACGGCACCGTCATGGAGCAGATCAACTGGGGTGTGTGGAATTGGCAGGTGGTGGGTGACAAGAAGCGCGGCGGCCAGTTCGACTTCAACAAGATGAACGCCATCGGCGTCATCGTCATCGAGAACGGCCTGTTCTACAGCCGGAAGGACCGGTTCAAGTCGCTGGATGAGATCGAGCAGTCGGGCAAGCTGGCCCGGGTCGGCATCAGCGGCAACCAGTCGGGCGGGTTCGTGATGGGGAACATCCTTGAGAAGCTGCGCGGCAAGAAGCTCTTCGAGTACGTGTTCGGCTATCCGGGCGCGCGCCAGTACAGCCTGGCGCTGCGGCAGGGCGAGGTGGACACCTCCGGCAACGTGACCTCGTCGTTCCTGGATCAGCTCGGCGACATGTGGAAGGCCGGAGAACTCGTCATGCTCGCCCAGACCGGTACGGTGGAAGGGAAGAAAGCCCCCGAGTTCCCCGACGCGCCCTTGCTCGAGGAAATGGCAAAGACCGAGAAGCAGAAGAATCTCGTGCGGGCCACGTTCCTGCTCTCGCGCTACGGGCGTCCCTACACGATGCCGCCGGGAGTGCCGGCGGACCGCGTGGCACTCGTGCGCAACGCCTTCGATGCGACCATGAAGGATCCGAAGTTCCTGGCCGAGGCCAAGAAGCTCAAGCGGCCCGTCAACCCCACGAAGGGCGTGGATCTTCAGAGGATGTGGAAGGAATCGATAGCCGCCTCGCCGGAGGACAAGGCCATCGTGGCGCAGATCTTCAACCCCAAGGGGGGTAAGTAGTAGCTACGAGTCCCATTGCACCGTGTTGCAGGAAGGGCGCCGGGGGACATTCCCCGGCGCCCTTCTTGTTTTCACGGGCCGCGACGGCGCCGACACCTCGCATCCGTCATTCCCGCGCACGCGGGAATCCAGGTGGGGCGGGGCCCCCGGCGTCACCCCAGCCAGGGCATCAGGCTCTTGAGGAGATTCTCGGGACCGGAGATGACCGGCTCAAGCCAGTGGATGTGCAGGATCTGGTCGAACACGCCGACGAAGAACACGAGCATGGCGGCGGTGAGCCACAGGGTCATCGACCAGCCTTCCTTGGCCTGGTACCTGAGGTACAGGAATGTGAATACCGGCACGGTGATGAAGAAGCCGAGCAGCAGGATGCCGAAGAACATGCCCAGGAGCCATCCGGCGAAGGTCAGGCCACGGGCCGCCACCTCGACCGCGGACATGGTCCAGTCCACCTGCAGGTCGCCGGTTTCCCGCTCCTGGCCGGCGGTTGTATGGAGGGTGCGGTAGGCGTCCATGATCAGTTGGATCATCGCCATCACCAGCACCGGGATGCCGACGGAGCGGGGAAACAGACCAGTGCCCAGCGGCCAGTCCCTGGAGGTGACAACCATGCCGGCGGCGACCACGGCGACGAACAGGGTGAACAGGAGCGACGGTGTGACGCGCATGGCTACTCTCCCTCTCTCGTGCCGCCGGTGAGCTGCCGGACTTTCCGTTCCTGCTTGACGCTGTAGTAGATGGTGGCGATGGTAACGGCCAGGACCACCAGCACCAGCGGCCGGATGAGGAACGAGGCGCCGTAGGCGCGGACCGAGATGAAGAGATACCGCTCGATCAGCCCGCCCAGCAGGAATCCCAGCAGCAGCGGCGGCCGGGGCCAGCCACACCGCTTCATGATCCAACCCAGCAGCCCGAAGATCAGCACCGTCACCAGGTCGAAGATGCTGGCGGTGGCCTGGTAGGCGGCCAGGAACACCACCACCGTCACCAAGGGCGCCAGGATGTTGATCCGCACGGACGAGATCTTGGCGAGCTGGTTGGTGAAGCACAGCGCGATGACCGTGGCCATGACGTTGGCGATGGCCGTGCTCCACACGATGGAGTAGGTGAGATCCAGGTGCTCGTTGAGCATGGAGGGGCCCGGTTGCAGGCCGTGGATCATGAAGGCGCCGATCAGCAGCGCCATGGAGGCGCTGCCGGGGATGCCGAAGGCCAGCGTGGGCACCAGCGCGCCGCCCTGCTTGGCGTTGTTGGCGCTCTCCGGCGCG
>JAPOPM010000050.1 GCA_026712905.1 Deltaproteobacteria bacterium | reverse complement strand
TGTCATGCCGTCCCGAAGGAGGCCTCCTGTTTCCAGGAGGTTTCGTCATGATGTCAAGCCCAGGTAAGGTTCTTCGCGTTGCTTCGAATTAAACCACATGCTCCACCGCTTGTGCGGGCCCCCGTCAATTCCTTTGAGTTTTAATCTTGCGACCGTACTCCCCAGGCGGGGTACTTAACGCGTTAGCTACGGCACCCAGGGGGTCAATACCCCAAGCACCTAGTACCCATCGTTTACGGCGTGGACTACCAGGGTATCTAATCCTGTTTGCTACCCACGCTTTCGCGTCTCAGCGTCAGTCGCGGACCAGGGGGTCGCCTTCGCCACTGGTGTTCCTCCAGATATCTACGCATTTCACCGCTACACCTGGAATTCCACCCCCCTCTTCCGAACTCAAGCTCGGCAGTTTTGAGTGCACTTCCCCGGTTGGGCCGGGGGCTTTCACACTCAACTTTCCGAACCGCCTACACGCGCTTTACGCCCAGTAATTCCGAACAACGCTAGCACCCTCCGTCTTACCGCGGCTGCTGGCACGGAGTTAGCCGGTGCTTCCTCTGAGGGTACCGTCACTTCCCGAAATTATTCGTTCCGGGAACATTCGTTCCCTCTGACAGGGCTTTACGACCCGAAGGCCTTCATCACCCACGCGGCGTTGCTGGGTCAGGCTTGCGCCCATTGCCCAAGATTCCCTACTGCTGCCTCCCGTAGGAGTCTGGGCCGTGTCTCAGTCCCAGTGTGGCTGATCATCCTCTCAGACCAGCTATCCATCTCAGCCTTGGTAGGCCATTACCCCACCAACAAGCTAATGGTCCGCAGGCCCATCTCTTGGCGTTAGCTTGCAAGCAGAGGCCAACTTTTACCGCTAGAGCCGAAGCCCCCGTGGTCTTATCCGGTATTAGCCCACCTTTCGGTAGGTTGTCCCGGTCCCTGAGGTAGGTTACCTACGTGTTACTCACCCGTGCGCCACTTTACTCATCTTCGAAGAGACTTTCTCGTACGACTTGCATGTATTAAGCACGCCGCCAGCGTTCGTTCTGAGCCAGGATCAAACTCTCGAAGAAAAACTTGCCGCTTAACGCGGCTCTTGACAAAACAAGAACAGCACAGCGGCGACAAATTGAGAGCCCTGAACCTATTCTGTCCCAACTTGGGACAGCGCTACTATTTAGTTTTCAAAGACCGATGCTGTCCTGCCCCTACGGCAGAGAAGACATTGTTTATCCCAAAGCCGGACCCATGTCAACAGGCCCGCGGAAACTTTTCCCTTACTCCACCTGGGCGATACGGTTCTTGCCCACCTCCACCACCCGGTGGACGTCCTTGTGGAACTCGAAGTTGGGATCGTCCACCACGGCGCCGTCCACGCGCACGGCGCGTTGCGCCACCAGGCGGCGCGCGTCGCTCCTGGACCGGGCGAAATCCAGGTCCAGCAACAACTGGCAGACCCAGATCCTATCGGGCGGCGAGAAGCTCTTGCGGATGTCCCGCGGGATGTTCCGGCGCTGATGCCGCGTCTCGAAATACTCCTGGGCCGACTTGGCGGCCTCGTGCCCGTGAAACCGCGTCACGATCTCCGCGGCGAGGGCCTTCTTCACGTTCATGGGATGAACGGAACCGTCCGCCACCGCGGACTTCTCACCGCCGATGTCCTCCATCGTGCGATCGCTCAGGAGCTCGGCGTAGCGCCACATGAGATCGTCCGAAATCGACATCGTCCTGCCGTACATCTCTTCCGGAGGCGCGGCGATGCCGATGTGGTTGTCGAGGCTCTTGCTCATCTTGTGAACGCCGTCGGTGCCCTCCAGCAGCGGCATCATGCAGACTACCTGAGGTTCCATGTCTGCCTCCCGCTGAAGCTCACGCCCCACCAGCAGGTTGAATTTCTGATCGGTCCCGCCCAACTCGACGTCCGCTTCGAGCATCACGGAGTCGTATCCCTGGATCAGGGGATACATGAACTCGTGGATGCCGATGGGTTCCCGTGCGTGGTACCGCTTCTTGAAGTCGTCCCGCTCCAGCATCCGGGCCACGGTGTATTTGCCACTCAGATCCAGCAGGCCGGCCGCCCCGAGCCGCTCCATCCAGCGGCTGTTGAAGTCCACCAGCGTGGTCTCGGGATCCAGGATCTTGAAGATCTGCTCCTTGTACGTGGTCGCGTTCTCCAGGACCTCCTCTCGACTGAGTTGCTTGCGCATCTCGGACTTGCCCGACGGGTCGCCGATCATCCCCGTGAAATCACCGATGAGAAAGACTACCTGGTGGCCGAGTTCCTGGAACTGCTTCATCTTCTGGATGAGCACGGTGTGGCCGAGGTGCAGATCCGGCGCCGTGGGGTCGAAACCCGCCTTGACCCGTAGAGGCGTCCCTTTCCTGAGTTTTCGGAGAAGCTCTTCCTCCGAAATGATCTCCACCGCGCCGCGCTTCAGGTGCTCCAGTTGCTCTTCAGGGCTCATGTTCATCTCGGCGGAAAACCCTCCCATCAGCGCGCGTACTCGACGGACCGCGTCTCTCGGATCACCGTCACCTTGATCTGGCCCGGGTAGGCCATTTCTTTCTCCACCTTCTTGGCTACGGCCCGGGCCATGGACGCGGCCTCGTCATCCGACACCTGGGCCGCCTGGACGATGATCCTGAGCTCCCGTCCCGCCTGGACGGCGTAGGACTTTTCCACCCCCTTGAACGAGTTGCTGATCCGTTCCAGCTCCTCCAGCCGTCTGATATAGGTCTCCAGCATCTCGCGGCGCGCGCCGGGACGCGCACCGGAAAGGGCGTCCGCGGCATCCACCAGCGGAGCCAGTATGGTCTCGGCCCGGACTTCCTCGTGATGCGCGGCTATGGCGTTGACGATCTTGGGCGACTCGCCGTACTTGCGCGCCAACTCGCCGCCGATGATGGCGTGGGAGCCCTCCACCTCGTGATCGACGGCCTTGCCGATATCGTGCAGCAGCGCCGCGCGCCGGGCCTGTTTCTCGTTGAGGCCGAGTTCGGCGGCCATGGCACCGCAGATGAAGGCCATTTCGATGGAGTGCAACAAGACGTTCTGGGCGTAGCTGTAGCGGAACTTGAGGCGTCCCAACAGCTTGACCAGCTCGGGGTGAATGCCGTGGACGCCGACGTCGAACACCGCCTTCTGCCCGGCTTCCTTGATGACCTCGTCGATCTCTCTTTCGGAGCGGCGCACCACTTCCTCGATTCGCCCGGGATGAATGCGCCCGTCCGAGATAAGCGTTTCCAATGAGAGGCGGGCGATTTCCCTGCGGATCGGATTATGGCCCGAGACGATCACGGACTCCGGCGTGTCGTCCACGATGAGGTCGATACCCGTGGCCGCCTCCAGCGCCCGGATGTTGCGCCCCTCGCGACCGATGATGCGGCCCTTCATCTCGTCATTGGGCAGGGAAACCACGGACACCGTGCGTTCCGCCACGAAGTCCCCGGCCAGACGCGCGATGGCCAGCGCGATCATCTTCTTGGCCTCGCGGTCCGCCTCCGTCCTGGCCTGGTCCTCCATGAGCCGGATACGCCTGGCGGAATCGTGCCTCGCCTCCTCCACCATCTCCTCCATCAGGACCTTCTTCGCCTCCTCGCGGCTGATGCCCGCGACGATCTCGAGCTGCCGGCTGGCCTCGTCCAGCAGTCGCTGGGTTTCCGTCTCTTTCTCCTCCAGCCCCTGCTCCCGTCTATCGATCAGGCCCTCCCGGTTCGTCAAACCGGTCTCACGTTTCTCCAGGCTCTCGAGGCGTTTGTCCAGGACCTCCTCTCTGGACTGCAACCGACGCTCCCCGAGTTGCAAATCCTTGCGCGCCTCCCGAATCTCGTTCTCGAACTCGGAACGCGCCTTGAGGGCCTTGTCCTTGGCCTCGATGTTTGCATCCTTGAGGATCGCACCGGCCTCCCGGCGCGCCTCCTCCAGAACTCGCGCGGCGGTGTTACGGTCGTGCGACTCCTGGCGTTCGTGCAGTTTCCAGCGAATCCACCAAGCAGCCGCAACGGCGACGCACCCTATGGCAACGCCCAGTATCAGGGAAAACCAAGTAACCAAGACAAGCTACCTCCCGGAAACCCGGGAACGTCGGGAAGATCTATACGTCGGACTGCGCTTGGCGATGCTCCGACCCATCACAGGCAATGACTCTGTTTTCCGTCACGATGGTGTGGACCGGCAGATCTCCCCGCTCCACAGGCACTTCCTCAAGCAGTTGAAATTCGTAGGCCAAGGCGATCCTTGGCACGCGCACATCCAGCCCCTGCATCCAGCGGTCGTACCAACCGCCGCCGCGACCGATGCGGTTTCCGCATACATCGAAAGCGACTCCCGGGACGAACACCGCGAGCGCGTCTTCGCCGGATCGAGGCAACCGTTCATCTCCCTCCGGCTCAAGTATCCCGTACCTACCCGGAACGAGATCCCTCCTGGCCCGGACCCGGTACGCGCCGGGAACGCCGGCGGTTGCCCTAGGGTAGTACAACCGCTTGCGGGCTTCCAGCGCGTCTTGAAAGATCTCCGAGGTCTCGACTTCGTTGCCCAGCGGGCTGTACAGGGCGACGGCCCGAGCGGCCATGTAAGCGGGCAGCGCCAGCGCGCGCCGCTGGATCGCTTGTCCCCAAGCGCGGGCCGACACGGGCGACAACGCCGCTCTTTTCGCCAGCACCGCGCCCCTGAGCGCCCGCTTCATGTTCCTTTCCAGGGAACTCACCTCAAAATCCCAAGCCGAGGCCGAGGCAAGGCGCCGTCGCGCCTGCTTCGCTCGACGCTCCGCGCGGGCGTCAACGGAAGGAGGGTCTTTCAGCCATCTTCGGACAACGCCGTCGTCAACCTCTCCAGCAACCGATCCATCCGTGTCGAAGCCGCGTCGCAATCCTCCTTGAGCCGGTGGTATTCGTCAGCGATGTTGAGCGCCACGAGCATGGCGACGCTGTATTTGTTCTTTGACGCCATCGACCCGCTCACCTCGCGCATCTTGCCATCGACGTACTCCGCCACTCTGCGTACGTACTCTTCCTCATCGTCACTCCGGAGAGTGACCTTCTGCCCCATGATTTGTACGTCGACTGCCCTTGGCATGAAGGCCCCGCATCTTCAGGGGAGATCGAGGTGCTCGAACCGGCCGATGATCTTCGTCAGGCGATCCTTCAGCGCGGCGCGTTCACGCTCGTACCGTCGGACCTGATCGTTCAGCCCCTTGAACTCCGTGTCGCGCTCCTGGAGGCACACCTCCGCCTGTGCCTTGGCCTGCTTCATCCGCCGATGCTGCTCGACCAAGCGATCCACCCACCGTTCCAATTGTTCAAGTTTATCGAGGTCCATGGAACAGCTACCGAACAAATCTTCAATTAACAGATTAAGATTTGCCGGAAGCCAATGTCAAGCAACGGGCCAACCTTTTCCGGTTGGTGTCATGGACCTTCTTGCGCGTCGGCTGCCTCACGACGTGAAGAACGCCCGCGCAAACGCATCGGGGTCGAACTCCTGCAGATCGTCGACTCCTTCGCCCACGCCGACGTATTCCATCGGAATGGCCAGCTCCTGCTGGATGCTCAGCACCACGCCGCCCTTGGCCGTGCCGTCGAGCTTGGTGAGCACGATGCCGCTGACGGCCACCGCATCCTGAAAAATCCTCGCCTGCACGACCGCGTTCTGCCCCGTGCTCGCGTCCACCACCAGCAGCGTCTCGTGCGGCGCCCCCTCCTGTACCCGGCCGAGCACGCGGCGCATCTTCTTCAACTCCTCCACGAGGTTCACCTTGTTGTGCAGCCGGCCCGCGGTGTCGATGAGGAGGACGTCCGCGGCGCGCTTCTGTGCGGCCTGCGCGGCGTCGAACACCACCCCGGAGGGGTCCTGTCCCGGGCCATGCTTGATGACCTCCGCCCCGACCCGCTCTCCCCAGATCTCGAGCTGCTCGATGGCTCCGGCGCGGAACGTATCGGCGGCGGCCAGCAGCACCTTCTTGCCGCCGCGATGGAGCTGGTGGGCGAGCTTGCCGATGGTGGTCGTCTTGCCCACACCGTTCACGCCCACCACCATGACCACCCACGGCTTGACCGCGCAACGCCCGGAGCCGATCCCCGGGCGTTCCTTCAACAGAGTCGTGATTTCCTGTTGCAGGAGCTCGGCGCCGCCTCCATCGCGCGCGCGCGGCGACCCTCGCACCGAGTCGAGCAGCCTCTGGGTCGCCTGCACGCCGAAGTCGGCGCCGAGCAGCACCTCCTCCAGCGCGTCCCAATCGTCTTCGGACGGGCTTGTCCGCGTGAGGACCGTTTCCAGACGCTCGGCCAGCACCTCCCGCGTCCGCGACAGACCCTGCCTGAGACGCGAAAACAATCCCTCGTTCCAAGCCATTGAGCGCGAACCTCGGAGAGACCCGATGTGCCCGGAAGACTAGACCATTTCCACGGAAACGATCTTGGACACCCCAGGATCTTCCATGGTGACGCCGTAGAGGACGTCCGCGGCCTGCATGGTCTGCTTGTTGTGGGTGATGATCATGAACTGCGACAGGCGCGTCATCTCCTTCACGATGTCGATGAAGCGCTCGAGGTTCACGTCGTCGAGCGGGGCGTCGACCTCGTCGAGGAAGCAGAAGGGGCTGGGCTTGGTCAGAAAGATGGCGAAGAGCAGACTGACCGCGGTCAAGGCCTTTTCACCGCCCGAGAGCAGGCCCACCGACTGGAGCTTCTTGCCGGGAGGCTGCGCCACGATGTCGACCCCGGTTTCCAGGTAGTCGTTCTCGTCGGTCAGCATCAGCGACGCCTTGCCGCCCTGGAACAGCCTCGGAAAGATCGCCTGGAACTCCCGGTTGATCTCCTCGAAGCTCTCCTTGAACCGCAGCCGGCAAATGCGGTTGAGCTTCGTGATGGTCTGCTGCAGATCGGCCATGGAGCGTTCGAGATCCTCCCGTTGCGCGGTCAGGAACTGGCTTCGTTCCGTGAGCTCCTCGAACTCACCGATGGCCGCGAGGTTGACCTCGCCCATGCGCTGAAGCCGCGCGCGCAACTCCGACACCTCTTCGGACAGGTCCCCGGCGCTCGGGAGCGCATCGTCCGGCTCCACCGAAGAGTCCTGGGGTTCCACGCCGTACTTCTCCCGGATGTCGTCACGCAGATGACGCAACTCCATGGATGTCTCGCGCTCGCACAGTTGCAGTCGGTTCCCTTCCTGCTGCGACGCATCCACGTCCGGACGAATCCGATGAGCCGCCTCCTGGGCCTCGCGCGCGCGGCCGGCGAGTTCCCGTTGATCCTGCTGTTTCGCGGCCACCTCGACCTCAAGGCCATCCACCTCCACCCGCAACACATCCACCCGCGATGCCGCCCGCTCACGCGCCTCCCTCATCTCCCCGGCCTTCCGGTTCATTTCGGCGATACGCGCTTCACGCTCCCGGAGTTGCACGGCGAGCTCGTCACGCAGGCTGACCCGGTTGGCGAGGTTGGACTTGGCGTTTTCCGCCCTCTCCCTCGCCTCGGCCGCGCTCACCCGGCACCCTGTCAAACGGGCATCAGCCGCGCGCAGTTCCTCAACCGACTCCTGCACGGCCTCCTGGACCTCCCGCAACCGCGACTGCGACGCCTCGTCTTCGCGGGCGCTCTCGGCAAGGGCCGTTTCGCATGCGGAGATGGCCTCGTTCAGGCCATGCACTTCGCCGGCGACGTTGCGCAGTTCCTGGACGACGGTCGTCAGGTCCCGCTCGGACCGGGCCACCGCCTGGTCCGTACGCAGCAATTCCTGCTCCCGCTGCACCTTCTTGACCGCCAGTCCCTGGAGTTCCTGCCCGAGCCGCAGGCGTTCCGCGTCCATGGCCTCGAGGGCCGTGCGCTTCTCGGCCACACCCTCGCACTGCCGCCGCACCTCGTCCTCTCCGGAAAGGACCTCTTCGTGCAACTCCTTGATCCTGCGGCGACGGGAGAGCGGTCCCCCTTGCAGACTCTCGACACTGCCGCCGGTGACCACCCCCATGGGATCGATGACCTCGCCGTCCAGGGTCACCAACGAGTGGCTGAAGCCGTTGGCGTGCCACAGCCCCAGTCCCGATTCCAGGTCCCTGACGACGGACACGTCGCCCAGCAGGTAGTCGGCCACGTCCCGGTAGCCGTCCTTGACCCGGACGAGGCCCAGCAACGGCGCAATGACGTCGGGACCCGCCGGGGCCGGAGCCGCTGCGCAGTTGGGGCGCTCGAACCGGCGCGGGATGAAGGCGCCCCGCCCCGCCGATTCGCGCTTCAGGTACTCGATGGCCTCCACCCCCTCCCGGTGGCCCTGCACGACCACGTACTGGAGCCGCTCTCCCAGCACCGCCGTCAAGGCCTTCTCCACCTCTTCCGGCGCTTCGATGAAGTCCGCCACCACGCCGCACACGCCATCGGAGCCGCCGTTGCTCTCATGTTTGACCATCACGGCGCGCACGCCTTCCTGATAGCCCTCGAAGTTCTTCTGCAGGGTCTCCAGGGAGGTCAGCGCGGAGCGCGCCTCCTGCAACTCCTCCTTCAACCGGCCGAGGACGGCCTCATCCTCGATCAATTCGCACCGGTTTCGCTCCATCTCCGCGTCCGCGCGCCGCAAGGCCTCCTCCGTGGCGGCGGCGCGGGCCAGGCAACCGTTGAGCTCCTGGGCCTCACAGGCACGCTGCCGGCGCAACGCTTCCAGCGCCTGCTCCATGGACAGCCGCTCGCTCTCCTTTTCCGCCGACTCCGTTCCCAGCCGTTCCAGCCGCTCCTGATGGCTCTGGCGCGAGTTGACCAGGCGCGAGTGCTCGAATACCCGATCCGACCGCCCCTCCCGTTCCCGCTCGACCGCGGCCTGGAGCTCGCCGATGCGCGCACGCAGGTCCACCGTCTCCGACTCCGTGCGCTCCACGAGGTCCGCTTCCCGCCGCCAAACCCGTGAGAACTCCTCGACGGCCTTGCTCAGGTCGTCGATCTCGCTCGCAACCGCCTCAAGGCGCGTGCTCGTCCGGACGGCCTCCTCCCGCGCGCTTTCGGCGAACCCGCGCGACTCCTCTTCGGCGCGCTCGAAGAACCCGATCCGCTGCTCCTCCGCCTGGAGGCCGGATCTGGCCTGGTAGAGCCGCTCCTGCAGCGAACCGGCAGCCTCCTCCACTTCCTGCAACGCCGCGCGCAAACGCTCGCCTTCGGCCTCCTGGGCCTGCATCGCCGCCACCAGCGACGCGATGCGCTCCTCGACGGCGCGGATCGCGGCGCCGCGCTCGCCAAGCTCCCGTTCCAGATGCCGCGTGCGTACGCCCGCCCAACGCAACTCCTGTTCCTTCAACTGCTCCTTGAGAGTCCGGTACCGTTCGGCCTTCTTCGCCTGCAACTCGATCTTCCGGAGCTGGCCCTCCACCTCGCGCACGATGTCGTTGACGCGCAGCAGGTTCTGGCGCGTGCGCTCCATCCTCCGTTCGGCCGCCTGCTTGCGGCTCTTGAAGCGACTCGTACCGGCCGCCTCCTCGATGACGCGGCGCCGGTCCTCGGGCTTGGCGTTGACCAGTTCCTCGACCCGTCCCTGTCCGATAATCGAATAGGACTTGTTGCCGATACCGCTCCCCAGGAACAGGTCCACGATGTCGCGCAGACGGCAGGGCACCCGGTTGATGAAGTATTCCGACTCACCGGAGCGGAACAGGCGCCGCGTGACGGCGATCTCGGCGAAGGCGGCGTAGTCGGTGGGTGCGCTGTGATCCGCGTTGTCCAGCAGCACGGTGCCCTCCGCCATGCCGATGGCCGCCAGCCGCTCGCTGCCGCCGAAGATGACGTCCTCCATGGACTGCCCGCGAAGATGCCGTGCGCTCTGCTCGCCCATGGCCCACCGCAGCGCGTCGACGATGTTGGACTTGCCACACCCGTTCGGCCCGACGATGGCGGTGACGTCGGAGGTGAAGTTAAGGACGGTCTTCTCGGAGAAAGACTTGAAACCCGAAATTTCCAGAGCCTTCAGACGCATGTGATGAATCCCGCGCGGCCGGCAAGCCCGCACGCACGGTGCCTCCATCATGCTTTATTCCACACGCCGGGGGCGGGTGTCAAGAAAGTTCACAATATGAAGTGATGCTTGTGGCGGGTGACCACAACATGTGGGCTCACGGTGCGCCATCCTCCGGCGCCACGGCACCCCGGCCGGAGGCCTCCACCGCGGGCAGGAAGGGCAGCCACTCGCGATGGCGCCCCCCGCCGCCGTCTTCCTGAATGAACGGGGTCCACGTGGGCTTGTAGGGCTTTTGCAGCAGTTGCATCCGCGCTTCCTGGGGCGTCCGTCCTCCCTTCCTCCGATTGCACGGGACGCAGGAGCAAACCACGTTGTCCCACCTGGAGGTGCCGCCGCGGGAACGGGGAATCACGTGATCCAGATTGAGTTGGTGGCGCGGAAGCCGTTTGCCGCAATACTGGCAAGTGGACTTGTCGCGCGCGTAGATGTTGACGCGGCTGAAGCGCACCTGCCGCCTGGGCACGCGGTCGTAGCGCACCAGCAGGATGACCCGGGGGATGCGGATGGCGCGGCCCACCAAGCCCACGGAATTCTCGTCCAAGGGAACCCTCAGCGCGCTCCAGCGTTCGAAGTCGATGGTCTGGTACTGCTCGTTGACGACCTTGGCGATGCCGCAATACAGGAGTGAAAAGGCCCGGCGTACGGAAGTGACGTGTATCGGCAGGTACGAACGATTCAACATCAGCACCCTTGTGCGCATCACGGAACGGCCCGAGGCGACGACCCCCGTGTTCGTTTCCTTTCCTGTCACCGTGTCCACAAAGTTCCCGTGTTGAATCTACCGGAATCTAGCGTCCGGGGCCTGCCTTGTCAAACACGCGCGCCTGCGCCGCGCACCGTGGCGGTTTGCCATTCCCTGGCGACTCGCCTATCCTGAACCCAGAATGCCCTCGCAGATTCATAAGCCTGTTTGCAGCCCAGCACACTGGCACCCGAAAGCCGCCCTACCCACGGATTCGCGTGGCACATGAGACGCATTCTCATCAACACCACCCCCGAGGAAACCCGCATCGCCGTGATGGAGGACAACGCCCTGGCGGAGTTCCTCATCGAGCGCAACCAGGAAAGAGGTTGTGTCGGCAACCTCTACAAGGGCCGCGTCGGGCGCGTGCTGCCCGGCATGCAGGCCGCGTTCGTCGACATCGGTCTCGAGAAGGCGGCGTTTCTCCACGCGTCCGACGTCGGCTCCCCGTCGGGCGGCTTCCCCGCGACGGTGTCCGAGAACGGTGACGAGGAGCTGCTCGAGACCCAGCCCGACCCGAGCCCGCAACGGATCGAGGAGCAACTGAGCCCGGACCAGGAAATCCTGGTGCAGGTGGCCAAGGACCCCCTGGGAATGAAAGGGGCCCGCGTCACCACTCACATCTCCCTGCCCGGCCGGTTCCTGGTCTTCATGCCCGGCACCCGCCACGTGGCGGTGTCACGGAAGATCGCGGACGACAAGGAACGGCAACGGCTGAAAGAGATCGTCCAGGAACTGGCGCAGGAGGACGAAGGGTTCATCGTCCGCACAGCCTGCGAGGGGCGCAACAAGAAAGACATCCAGAGCGACGTCCGTTTCCTCACGAAGCTCTGGGACCGGATCCGCAAGCAACTGGACTCCGCCGGGACGCCGGAACTGATCCATCAGGACCTCGACCTCGTCCCGCGTACCATCCGCGACTTCTTCAACGCCAACACCGAGGAGGTGGTGGTGGACCAACCGAAGGAGTACCGGCGCGTGGTCGAGTTCGTGCAACAGTTCATGCCGCGCCTGAAGAGCCGCATAGCGCTGTACGAGGAACCCGAGCCGCTGCTCGACCGCTACGAGATCGAGCGCAAGATCCGCAAGGCCCTCGAACCCAAGATCTGGCTGAATTCGGGAGGACACATCAACATCGAGCAAACCGAGGCGCTGACCGCGGTGGACGTGAACACCGGCCGTTACGTGGGCAAGAAGGATCTCGAAGCCACGGTGCTCAAGATCAACCTGGAAGCGACGCGCGAGGTCGGGCATCAACTGCGCCTGCGCAACGTGGGCGGCATCATCATCATCGACTTCATCGACATGGCACAGGCCGCCAACCGGAAGAAGGTCTACGAAGCTCTGAAGGAGGCGGTGAAGCAGGACAAGGCCCGGACGCGGGTGCTGCCCGTCTCCAGGCTCGGCCTCGTGGAGATGACGCGACAACGCACCCGGGAGAACCTCGGCAATCTGCTGTTGGTCCCATGTCCCCAGTGCGGCGGGCGAGGCCGGGTCAGGTCCCAGCCCACCATCGCCTACGAACTGCTGCGCGACATCAAGCGCGAGAGCGCCCTGCTCGCCAACGGCGGGCGCATCACCGTACACATGCACCCGGGCATCGCCAACTTCCTCTACGACCAGGCCAACGAGGGCCTGGAAGCGCTCGAACGCGAGATCGATCGGCAGGTCATCATCAAGGCCGACTCCGAGCTGCATCCGGAAGCGTACCGGATCGAGGGCGGCCGCGGCGGCGCGGCACACGGCGGCAACGGCAGCGCGTCCGACGAACGCCGTTGACGGCACTGGAACCTGTTGCAAGTGCGTGGATTTAATGTGATCGTCACCTCGCCGTAACCACGATGCCGACGTGAAATGAAATGATTCACTAACGCGTCGACGTTCATTGCGGCCGTCGGCTAGACGAGGTTGGCCATGCGCCCCGAGCACACGGATCGAAAATACGAAGAAGAGCTCAAGTCCCTGCGTGAAAGGATCATCAAGATGGGCGGGCTGGTCGAGGATCAGATCGCCCGCGCCGTCAGTGCCTTGGTGGACCGCGAAGCTCCGCTCGCGGAGGGCGTCATCCAGAGGGACACCGAGGTCAACCAGATGGACGCCGAGATCGACGAGCTGTGCGTCCGCCTGATCGCGCTGCACCAGCCGGCGGCGAAGGACCTCCGCTTCGTCACGACGGCGCTCAAGATCACCACCGACCTCGAAAGGATCGGGGACATCGCGGTCAACATCTCCGAGCGCTCGCTGGAACTGATCCGGGAAGCTCCCCTCAAGCCCTACATCGATCTTCCGCGCATGGCCGAGATCGCCCGGAGGATGATCTCCGAGAGTCTCAACGCCTTCGTTCAGGAGGACACCATGCTCGCGTTGAAGGTGTGTCAGGACGATCAGGAGATCGACGACCTGAACGAACAGATCTTCCGCGAGACGGTCTCCTACATGATCAGCGAGCCCCGGACCATCAACCGGGCGATGAAGATCACCTTCGTTTCGAAGTACCTGGAACGGATCGCGGACCACGCCACCAATATCGCCGAGATGGTCATCTTCCTGGTCAAGGGGAAGAGCATTCGCCACGTGAAGGAAGTGCCCCGGACCATTTGAAGACAGCAGGCCACCAGGCACCGAGGAGATTCATGTCGGACAAAATCCTCGTCGTGGAAGACGAGGCGGACATTCGCTCGCTGATCACCTACCATCTGAGTCAGGAGCGCTTTTCCGTGGTCGAAGCCGAGAACGGCGAAGACGCCCTGGACCTCGTCCAGCAGGACCCCCCGCGGCTGATCGTCCTCGACCTGATGTTGCCGAACCTCTCCGGACTCGACCTCTGCAAGATCATCCGGCAGAACCCGGAGACCGCCCAGACGCCGATCCTGATGCTGACGGCCAAGGCGGGCGAGGCCGACCGCGTCGTGGGTCTGGAACTGGGCGCCGACGACTACATCACCAAACCCTTCAGCCCCAGGGAAATGGTGGCGCGGGTCAAGGCCGTGCTCCGGCGCACCGAGCCCCACCCCCCGCCGGACGTCTCCGAAATTTACGAGAAGGGACCCCTGCGGGTCAACTTCACGACGTACGAGGTGCATGTCGCCGGGAGGTCCGTGAAGCTCACGCTCAAAGGGTTTGAAGTTCTCCGGTTTCTGATTCAAAATCGGAATCGGGTATTGAGCAGGGATCAGATCCTGGACGGCGTATGGCGATCCGACGTTTACGTGACTCCACGCACGGTGGATGTGCATATCCGGCGCATCCGGGAAGCCCTCGAACACGACGACCGCAATCCGGAGTGGATCGTGACGGTACGCGGCGTGGGCTACAAACTGGATGAAAGATCTCTGGAAAAATAGCCCGGCAACCAGACTGTGGCTCTGCTATGCGGCGTTTCTCGCCTGCTTTGCCATCCTGTTTCCCGCCTTCGTCCATCTGCACTTCCCGATCATCCCGGCGCCCGGGACGGACGGCTACGCCGTTCACTCGTGGTTCATGATCCTGTTCTGGCTGCTGTTCGCACTGGGGCTGGTGGGGGGCGTCGTGTGGCTGCAACGTGCGCGCCGCCGGGTCGCGGACATGGTGGCCTTCTGCCGGAAGGCCGATGCGGCCACGCCGACAGGCAAGGCACTCGCTGTCCGTCGGCGAGACGACCTCGGAGCGCTTGAACAAGGCCTCAACGGGCTGGCTCGGGCATTCACCGGCCGCCTCGAGGACATGAAGGCGGAAAGGGAACGGCTCCAGTCCATCCTGAGTTGCATGATGGAAGGGGTGATCGTGCTGGACACCAAGGGCAAGGTGATCCTGGTGAACCAGACGGCCCAGGGAATCTTCAAGCTGCCGGCGGACGACAGCGTATTGGGCATGTCCACGGTGGAGGTCTCCCGCCACCCCGAAATGCAATCGCTTATCCAGGACGTGCTCAACAGCGACACCGACAGCGACTCCGTCCACCGGGAGTTGTCGCTCGGGGACGACCGCTGGTTCGCGGCGAACGCGGTGCGCCTGGAGCATTCCCGACAGGGACTCCTGGGCTACGTGCTGGTTTTCCATGAAGTCAGCGAATTGAAGCGGCTCGAACGCATCCGCGCCGATTTTGTCGCCAACGTCTCCCACGAGATGCGCACGCCGCTGACCGCCATCCAGGGCTATGCAGAGACGCTGCTGCACAACCCTCCCGACGACCCCCGTATGGCGCTGCAGTTCCTCAACATCGTCACGCGCCACTCCGAGCGCCTCGGCCGTCTGATCGACGACCTCTTGGCGCTGTCCGATCTGGAAATGGGCAACGCGAACGTACGCATGCAGGAGGTGGCCGTCCAGCCGCTGCTGGACCGGGTCCTGGAGCTGTTTCGCGACCAGGCCCAGAAGAAGCACATCCGCCTGAACGCTCACGTCGGCGCGGACACGCAGAACATCCTCGGAGACGAGGACCGGCTCCAGCAGTTGCTCATCAACCTCGTCGACAACGCCCTCAAGTACACTTCCGCGGACGGCAGCGTACAGGTCCAGGCCCAGCCCGCCGCTGACGGCGCCCACCCGCCCAGGGTCGTGCTGAACGTGTCCGACACCGGCTGCGGCATCCCGGACAAGGACCTCCCACGACTCACGGAACGCTTCTACCGTGTCGACAAGGCGCGTTCACGGGAATTGGGAGGCACCGGACTCGGCCTCGCCATCGTGAAGCACATCGCCCAAGCCCACGACGGCGAGCTGCAAATCGAGAGCCGGCTGGGTAAGGGCACCCGGGTCTCCGTCTACCTGCTCGCGGCCCACGGTCGCCTGGCGGTGCCCGTCCGCGCCCCGTCGGTCAAGCCCGTGGTTGCGTGAAACACCTCGGCCCGCGCCGTCCCACGACACGCACACGCGCGATTTTATTTGCAAATTTGTGACGCATGCCGTAGTTTATCCAGTTAAATTTTGGTGCGCCGGCGAACACGCCGCACCCCTTGAGAACTTAGGAGACAACTGATGGAAGGGAAGAAAGTCGGCATCATGGAAACCGTGCTCAGGGACGCTCACCAGTCCCTGCTGGCGACGCGCATGCGCACCGAAGACATGCTGCCCATCGCGGCGGAGATCGACAAGGTCGGTTTCTGGTCGGTGGAGATGTGGGGCGGGGCCACTTTCGACGCCTGCTTGCGGTACCTGAACGAGGATCCCTGGGAGCGCCTGCGGCTGATCCGCGCCGCCATGCCCAACACCCGCCTGCAGATGCTGCTGCGGGGCCAGAACATCGTGGGATACCGCAACTACCCCGACGACGCCGTCGAGTCGTTTGTCGAGAAGTCCGCGGAGAACGGCATCGACGTCTTCCGGGTGTTCGACGCCATGAACGACATCCGCAACATGAAGACCTCAATCGACACCGTGAAGCGCACCGGCAAGACCCTGGAGGCCGCGGTTTCCTACACCATCAGCCCCGTGCACTCGACGCAGTACTTCGTCGACTTCGCCGATAAGCTCGTGGACGCCGGCACCGACGTGCTGGCGGTGAAGGACATGGCCGGGCTGCTGTCGCCCTACGTGGCATCGGAACTCATCGCGGCGCTGAAGGATCGCTTCGACGTCCCCGTCCACCTGCACTCCCACTGCACCACGGGCATGGCGCAGATGGCCTACATCATGGCCGTGGAAGCCGGGGTGGACATCGTCGACACGGCCATCTCCACGCTCTCCGACGGCACCTCCCAGCCCGCCACCGAAGCCGTGGTGGTGGCCCTCAAGGGCACGCCGTACGACACCGGACTCGACCTCCAGCAGCTCGCCCGCATCGCCGAGTACTTCAACGAGGTGCGCGGCAAGTACGGCGAGTTCGAGAGCGCCATCAGCAACCGCGTCAACGCCGACATCGTCGAGTCGCAGATCCCCGGCGGCATGCTCTCGAACCTGGTCTCCCAGTTGCGGCAACAAAACGCCGAGAACCGGCTGGACGAGGTGCTCACCGAGGTCCAGGCGGTGCGCAAGGACCTGGGCTACCCGCCGCTGGTGACCCCCACCAGCCAGATCGTGGGTTCACAGGCCACCCTGAACGTCCTCATGGGGAAACGCTACGGCGTGGTGACCATGGAAGTGCGCAACTACGTCATGGGGCATTACGGCGAACCACCGGGCACGGTGAGCGAAGAGATGAAGGCCATGGTCCTGGGAAAGAAGGATCCCATCACCTGCCGCCCCGCCGACCTCCTGAAACCCTGCATGGAGAAGAAACGCGAGGAAATCGGCGACCTCGCCGCAAGCGAGGAAGACGTGCTTTCCTACACGCTGTTCCCGGACGTCGCCAAGGACTACTTTCAGCGGCGGGGAGAGCAGGACGACGCGGCCGCCGGGGCATCCGCGTAACGCGGACGTCGTCCGCCTCGATTCAAGTTTCGATCACAGGTAGCCCGCATCCCGGTACGCCCTCAGGGCTCCGGGATGCAGCGGCACCCCGCCCGGCTCCAGCGCGCTCGGACCCTGGCTCCGAAGCGTTTCGTACAACTCGTCAAGGCTTTCGAAGAGGGGATTGAGGCGGGCAAGTCTTTCGGCGTTGCGCACCATCGTCGACGCCAGCGCGTACACCAGCTCCTCGTCCACGCGCTCGTGGGTCACCACGACGTTGAGCACCGCGAGCTGCGGCGTGTCCTCCTCCACTCCTTGGAAGGCGCCGCGGCGCATCACCACCCGGCGGTAGTAGAACACCTTGGACAGCACTTCCTGTATCTGCTCTTCCCGGTAAGGGACCACCTTGACCCGCGCGCGCTCGCTCAATTCCGTCATCACCACGTTGGGGATGGGACACTGGAACTGCACGTCCACTTCCCCAGCCACCAGCGCGTCGGCCCCCTCGGGGAAGCCCAGGTAGACCGGGTCGAAGTCCGAGAAGGGAATGTCCAGGGCATTGCAGAGGGTGTGGACGTGCTGGGTCATGCCGCTGTCCCGGGCCCCCACCGCCACCCGCTTGCCGGCGAGATCGTCGATGTTGTCCATCGGGGTGTCGGCCAGGGCGACGAAGAAGATCGGGCCGGCGTTGGCCGGCGACACCATGCGCAACCCGATGGGATGGTCGAACGGCGCGGTCCCCTGCCCTGCCCGCGGCACCCAGTTGGAGGCCATGAAGCCGAACTCGATCTCGCCCCGGTCGAGCCGGTTGGCGTTGTCGATGCTGGCGGAGCTCCGGGTAAGCTCGCAGCGTTCCTCCGGCGGGCGGGACTCGTTGAAGACCTGGGCCACGGCCATGCCCTGGGTGTCGAACGTGCCGCCGGTATCCGCCGTGCCGATTCTGAAGACCATCGCGTCTCCTTCCGCCTGTTTGGTGGCCGCCGTTCCCGCCCGAAGGCGGTGGAGCCTTTATGCCCCATGTGCCGCCCGGTGTCATCCCCGTCCACGCCATCGAGGCGATCCCGCTCCGCGGCGAAACCGTCATTCCGGACTTGACCCGGAGGCCAAGTGGGATGTGGGCCACGGGCACCACCAACCGGATCCACCGCCAATTCGCCTTGACTCGGTTATCCCCACCCTCTATGACTCATGGCACCCATGCAACAATCCTGGCGTACACCTCTCATGGTGCTGATCTGCGGCACTTTGGTGATGATGCTGGCCTTCGGCATCCGCCAGACCTACGGCCTGTTCCTCACCCCCATCAGCGACAGCCTGGGCTGGCCTCGGGGCATCTTCTCCTTTGCCATCGCCCTTCAGAGCCTCATCTGGGGGCTGGCGCAGCCG
>JAPOPM010000049.1 GCA_026712905.1 Deltaproteobacteria bacterium | reverse complement strand
GACTTCGCATTCTTGTTGAGAGTGGAATCTCCCTGCATGATGCCCGTGGCCTCGAGAGCGGCTTCGATGTTGGCGTGGATGACCTTGAAGGCGCCGGCATAGGAATCGTAGATGCGCCGTTGCTCGTCCGAGAGGGCGTGTACCAGGATGTCCACCTCGACTCCGTGGTAGGCCAGTGCGCGCGCCTGATAGAGACCCAGGGCCTTCAGGTCTCTCGCAACCACTTCCATGGCGGCGACCCCGCCGGCCTCCATCGCCGACACGAAATCGGTCCGGGTCTCGAACGGCGTCACGCCGGCGGCCCAGAGGCCGAACCGGCCGGCGTAGGCCAGTCCCGGCACGGTGGTGGCTCCCGTAGCCGACACGTAGGTGATCCGGGCGTCTGGCAGCGCGTTCTGGAGCCGCAGGCCAGCGCGGCCCTGTGCGGACGGTTTCACCTCGCCGCGTGCGCTCTTGCCGCCGGCTGCGTTGGCCATGGCATGGGCCTCGTCGAAGACGATGGCGCCATCGAAGGCGTGGCGGTCGTCCTCGTCGGGTCCCCCGGCGAGCCAGCCCACGATCTGGTCGAGCCGCGAGGGCCGGCCCTGGCGGGACGGCGAACGCAGCGTGGCGTAGGTGGTGAAGAGGATTCCGGTGGGGTGTGGAATCTCAGCCCCTTGGCGGAAGTCGCCGAGCGGGATTACGTCGTCCTCGCGTCCTCCGAGGGCGGTCCAGTCGCGGCGGGCGTCTTCCAGGAGCTTGTCCGACTGGCTCAGCCACAGGGCGCGTTTCCGGCCGCGGAGCCAGCCATCGAGGATGATGGCCGCCACCTGGCGTCCCTTGCCGCAGCCCGTGCCGTCGCCCAGCATCCAGCCCCGGCGGAAGCGTACCGGCGCCGACAGGGTCTCGCCGTCGTCCGTGAGGGCGACATCTTCGTTCTCGTCGTCATGGCAACGCTGGACGGTCTCCCAGCCGGAGCCGATCCGGTAAGTCGCCGCGAGGTGGCCCTCGTGGGCCTGTCCCGCCAAGACGACGCTCTCGAGCTGGGCGTCCGACAGGAGACCGTCCGCCAGGACGCGTTCCGGCAGCAAGGGGCGGTAGGACGGCGTGGGATGGGGGACGGCGGCCATTGCCGCGGACTGCACCAGGGGTGTCGGATGCGCGGCTGCACCCGGAATCCGGAAGGCGCCGGGCCGCCAGGGCTCATAGGGTCCGGAGGCGGCGTTGCCGGCGTCCGTGGCGGAGTCCTCGGGCCCGGTCTCGACGGCCAGTTCGGACACCGATCCCCAGTCATGGGCCGGTGCGGATGCGGTCGCAGTGGTTCGCTTCGACGGGCGCGGCACTGCCGTGTTGCCGAAGAGATCGCGGCCGGGCACGGCTACATTGATGCGTACTTCCACCGGCAGGCGCGGTGGAACTTGGGAGATGACGGCTTCGAGCAGTTGGGCGGCGGTTGCGGCGCGGGCGCCGGGATCAACCTCGATGCCGGGCTGGGCTGTTCGGTCGAGCACGGTGAGCCTGGTGT
>JAPOPM010000048.1 GCA_026712905.1 Deltaproteobacteria bacterium | reverse complement strand
ATCGTAGGCGGTTGCCCAAACGCTGTCAAGCGGCCGTGCGGCAAGGCGCGATGACTTGTGGGGGCGCCCCGCGGTCGCCCCCCGCGACGAAGCCCGCGGGCTTCCTCGCGGGGTCTTCCTCGCGGGGTGCCCGCCACTGGGGGGCGACCGCGGGTCGCCCCTACAAGTCATCGCGCCTTGCCGACGACGAAAATCCTGCGCAACTTATCCCAGGTATTTACGGGACACGACACTACCGCCATCGCAGTATGGTCTTCTCCGCCTTGCCGATGAGCCAGCTCACGGTCAGGCCCATGACGGACAGCACCGCGGCCCCGGCGATGAGCTCGTCGGTGGCCATGAGGTTGCCGGCCAGCAGGATGTAGGCGCCCACGCCGAACTCCGCGCCGATCATCTCGGCGGCCACCAGCAGGATGATGGCGATGGACGTGGAGATGCGGAAGCCGGACAGGATCGCCGGCATGGCGCCGGGAAGGATGATCTTGCGCACGATGGAGAACCAGGTGAGGTCGAACGACTGCCCCATGCGGACCAGCGTGCGGTCGACGTTGTCGACGCCGCCGTAGACCGAGATGACGGTGGGGAAAAACGTGCCGAAGAAGATGGTCGCCACCTTGGATTCCTCGCCGATGCCGAACCAGATGATGAACAAGGGCAACAGGGCGATCTTGGGAATCGGAAAGATGGCGGCGACGAACGGGACGATGCCGGCTCGGGCAAGGGAAAACAGGCCGGCGGCGAAGCCCATCAGCAGGCCGGTCAGGGTACCCAGCGTCCAACCGAGCACCAGGCGCTGGACCGAAGCCGTCAAGTGCAGCCAGATCTGGCCGGTCTGCACCAGGTCGACGAGCGCCGCGAAGGCCAGGCTGGGCGCGGGCACCAGGATCTCGCTGATCCAGCCGGCGCGGGAGGCGATTTCCCACAGGCCGATGAGTCCCGCGAAGACCAGCGGTCCGACAACGCCCACCGGCCTGGGCTTAAAACCGCCCCCGCGATAGGGTACCGGCGAGCCGCCGGTGTCGTCAGACATGGACGATCTCCTGGTCCGCGGCCAGCGCTTCCTCGCGCATCAGCTCCCACAGGTAGCGCTGGCGGTCCCACAACATGCCGGACTGTCCCTTGCGCTGCTCCAGCGGCACGTCCAGCTCCACGATCTCGCGTATGCGGCCCGGTCGACGTGACAGCACCACGATCTTGTGGCCGAGCCGGACGGCTTCCTCGATGTTGTGGGTCACGTAGCAGGCGGTGAAGCGTTCCCGCTCCCAGAGGTCCAGAAGGTCGTCGAGCAGCAGCTCCCGGGTCTGACCGTCCAGCGAGGACAGCGGTTCGTCCATCAGGAAACAGGCTGGCCGCACCGCCAGCGCGCGGGCGATGGCCACCCGCTGCTTCATGCCGCCGGAGAGCTGTTTCGGCAGGGCGTCGCGGAAATCCGTGAGCTTGGTGCGCTCGAGCACGTCGTCGATGATGGCGTTGGCCTCACCGCGCGAAAGGCCGTGCCTTTCCAGCACCAGGGAAATGTTGCCGGCGGCGGAGCGCCACGGGAGCAGGGCGAAATCCTGGAAGATATAGGTCAGCGGATTGAGGCTGTCGGGCGGCGGCGGGCTCATCTCCAGCACCGAGCCCCGGGTGGGGCGCTCGAGCCCGCCCAGGAACCGCAGCAGCGTCGACTTGCCGCAGCCGGACGGTCCGATGATGCAGACGATTTGTCCCGAGCCGATGTGCAGGTCGATGTCCTGCAGGACCTCCGTCTGCCCGTACCAGTGGCTAATGTGGTCGACGTGGATGTCCATCGGCTTGTGGCGGCCGGTGCGGCTGGAGACGGGCCGGGCCGTCCCCATCCGCATCGGGATTCCACCGCTCTAGTTCAGGAAGCTGGCGTCGATATAGGTCTCGGCGGTCAAGGTCTTCGGAGCGAAGCCCTGGGCCTGGAACCAGGCCAATTGCCGCTTCAGATCCGGGACGTCGAGGGCCGCGTCCTCCGTCATGAAAACGGCCCCCGCCTTGATGGGCGGCGCGGCCTTTGCGCGCGGCCGGGACGTGTAGACGTACTTGTGGATGAGGTCCACCATGGCTTCGGTGGCGGCCGGGTCCTTCTTCTGGTCCAGCATCACGGCCCGGTAGTCGGCGATGCCCTTGCGGTAGGCGCGCAGGAAGCGCTCGACCTTGCCGCGATGATCCTTGACGTTGCCGCTGGAGGTGAAGATCGTGGTCACCTGGTAGCTGCCGATGTCACGGATCCAGCCGATGATCTTGGCCGCGCCGGCCTTCTCCAGCGGAATCGCCACGTGCGGCACCATGGCCATGGCGTCCACCTGACCGGACTTGACCGCTCCGATCATGGCGCCGACCTTCTGGAGCGGCTTGACGGAAACGTCGGCGAGGGCGAAGCCGTGCTTGGCGCCGATCATCCCGATCATGTAATGGAAGGACGAGCCTTGCTGCGTCATGGCCCAGCTACGGCCCTTGAGGGCCTCGGGCGAGGTGAGGCCGGCAGCGTGGGCCTTGTTCGAGGCCATGATGGCCATGCCGGGGTGCTTGGGGGCCTCGGTGTAGAGGCCGCCGATGACCTTCAGCGCGCCCTTGTCCGCGAGGCTGTAGAAGCCGCCGGTGAGGGCGGTGACGCCGAAGTCGATGTCCCCCGAGGCGATGGCCACGGCGATGGGCTGGGCCGCCTGGAAGAACTTGAGCTCCACGTCGAGCCCTTCGGCCTTGAAGTAGCCCCTTTCCTTGGCGATGAACGTGGGCGAGTGCGACGTGAAACGCAGCGCGCCGATCGTGATCTTCTCCGCCGCGGCCTGGCTCGTCCACATGGCCGCGAGGCCGAGCAATGCGATCCCGGCGAGACTGGCCGCGGACCATCGCCAACTCTTCTTGTCGGTTCTGTTGAGCATGTGACTCCTCCTCTTCTGGAACATTTTGATCGTTGTCGCTGATGACCTGCCCCTCGAGAGGGACGTTGGTAGCCTCTCAAAGCACCCCAGCCTATCGTCATATCACGAGAATCGCGGAATCGCCGAACGGTCCAGGATGGCTCCTTGGTCGGCCAGCGTCCGGCGGACGTCGGCGGCCTGCCAGGGACTTCCGTTGGCCGCGTGGGCCGCGGCCACGCCGGCCGCGTGGCCGGTGGCGAACGCTGTGCCCATGACCCGGATGGCGGCGCCCGCCAGCCGGTCGCCGTCCGCGACCCGGCCGGCGGCGAACAGGTTGGGCGTGTCGCGGCTGGTCAGGCAGGACAGTGGAATGTCGTAGGACGTCCTCTCCGGGGGATAGTCGTAGGTACTTCCGTACGTCTTGCGGTCGTGCCACTCCGCGCCCCAGGCGCCCAGCGCGATGCAATCGTCGAAGCGGTTGCTGTCCTCGACGTCGCGCCACTTCAATTGGCGAACCGATTCGATATGCCGCGATTCGCGAGTGCCGAATTCGTGGCCGGTGGCCACCAGATAGGCACGTTCGCAACCGGGTATGGTGCGAATGGCCTCCAGGTACTTCCAAGCTTGCCGCCGACCGTCCCGTTCCGCCGCGGAAAGGGACCGGACATCCCGCGGGTCGTAGTCCGCCGAGACCAGATAACACGCCAGATCGCCCGAGTGCGGCAGACGGGCGACGACGCCGCGGTCCTTGGTGACGAGCCGGCGGTCGGACCCGAGCCGTGCCACCGCGGCCGCGATGTCGTCGGCGCTTACCGGCAGGTCGGCGGGTATGCCGCCGAAACGGGTGCCGAGGCTTCCGAGATTGACGCCGTCGTCATTGCCGTAGCGGGTGCCGGCGCCGGCGCGGGCCGCCAGATTGCCTTCGCCGGTGCAGTCGACGAACGCCTTGGCGCTGACCCGGTGCAGGCCGGCATGGTCGGCGACGGTGACGGTCGTGATCACACCGTCCTCACGCTCGGCGGCGACCACCATCGTGCCATGCATGACGGTCACGCCCGCCGCCTGGCAGACTTCATCAAGCACGATCTTCACCGCCTCGGGATCGAACACCACGAAGACGCCGCGAAAGCGAAACGGTCCGGTGAGGGCGTTGTGCTGTTTGAGAAGGCCGACGACCTCGGCGCCGACGCCGCCGACGACCATCTTGGGGCGTTCGTCCAGCGTGTACAGGCCGCAGTACGTCAGGACGTTGCGCATGGTCGACGCCCCGCCGAGGCAGTAGTATCTCTCGATGAGCAGCGTCCGCGCGCCGCTCCTCGCACTGCCCACCGCGGCGGCCACTCCCGCGCTGCCGCCTCCCGCGACGATCACGTCGAAACGTTCTTCCACGGTATTCATTCGCCGTCGATCATCCTTCCGCCGACGCGGCGCCCGCGTGTTTCGCCCATCCAAAGGCGTTCACTTACCACATGCTCATGTGAAGGTTCACCAACAGCGGAACGGCGTCGAGGCGCCTGTCGAGAAGGAGAAACAGAACGTAATGATTCGAGTTCGAGAAGTCCAGAGCGGACGGTTGCCCCTTCCCGGCAAACTCCCTATCCTCCAATCTGCGCGCGGAACACGCGCCGGGATCGACGGAACCGCGCATCGTCCAATCAAGTGAAGTTGTATCCCCGAAACAAGCCGTTTAGACAAAAATACATGTCCCTCCATTCCATGTCCCTCCAGCCGCCGCGGGTTCTCCTGATCGGTTGCCTCTTGGCGGCATCGGTCTTGTCCGCCGTTGAAGCGTGGCCGCAGCGCTGGGGTCCTCGCGCGGTGGCGGTGAAGACGGCGCCCGTGCAATCGAGGGCGATCCCGGAAGAGGTTTCCTTCATCGGCACCATCGAGGCCAACGTCGCCACCACGGTGGCGTCGGTGGTGGCGGGCCGGGTGTCGGCGGCCGATTTCCGGGAGGGCGACGCCGTGACCGCGGGCAAGACGGTCCTGTTGCAGGTGGACCGGGGGGGTCGCGAGATCGCGTTGCGCGAGCGCGCGGCCGCGGTGGCGCGGGCCAAGAAGCAGTGGGAGAAGATGCAGGAGGGGTCTCGCTCCGAGGAGGTGGCCCAGCGGCTCGCCGCGGCCAAGGAACAGGAGGCGCTGCTGGAACGCGCCCGGCGCGACTTCGAACGCTCCAAGCGGCTCTACGACGACAGCCTCGTAAGCCTGGCGGCGTTGCAGAAGGCGGAGAGCGACTACCTCGCCGCCCGTGAGAAGTACGGCAGCGCCCGCGCCGCCTTGAAGCTCACCCGTTCCGGGGCCAGGGCCGAGGACATCGCCATGGCCGAGGCCGAGCACGAGGAGGCGCGGGCGCGCCTGGACGCGGTGGCCTACGAGATCGAGAAGAGCACGCTGCGCGCGCCCATCTCCGGTTTCATCGTCAGGAAGCACGTGGACGTGGGCGACTGGGTGAACGCGGGCGCGCCGGTGGCCGACCTGGTGGACCTGGATCCGGTGTTCGCCGTCGGGCCGGTGGGAGAGCGCAAGATCGCGCGGCTGCGCACGGGCCTTCGCGCCACGGTCACGCTGGACGCCTTCCCCGGCGAGGTCTTCCCCGGCGAAGTGGCGCATATCGTTCCACAGGCGGACAGGCGCAGCCGCAGCTTCCCGGTGAAGGTGGGCCTCGCCAACGCGCGCGGCCGGCTCAAGGCCGGCATGCTGGCGCGCGTCACGGTGATCGTGGCCAGCGGCGAGCCGAGCGTGCTCGTGCCCAAGGACGCGGTGGTGCGGCGCGGCCCGGACGAGCTGGTTTTCGTCGTGTCCAACGGGCAGGCGAAGGCGGTGAAGGTCCGCACCGGGCGCGGCTGGCGCGCGCTGCTGGAAATCGCCGACGGCGACCTGAAGCCCGGCCAGCAGGTGGTGACGCTGGGCAACGAGGTGTTGCAGGACGGCGCCAAGGTGCAGCTCGGCAACGGCGCCGGGCCGCGGGGAGGACCGGGCGGAAGGCCCGCGGGACGGCCGGGGGCGCGGCCCGGCGGACCGGGAGGCAGACCGGGTGGTCCGGGTGCCGGCTCCGATTCGAGGCGTGATGGGAATCGTTGACTTCTGCGTGCGCAATCCGGTCTCGGTGACCGTCGGCATCATCCTGGCGATGCTGTTCGGGACCATCGCGCTGTTCCGCCTGCCGGTGCAGATGATCCCGACCGTGGACCGGCCCGAGATCACGGTGGAGACCGAGTACGGCGGCGCCGGACCCCTGGAAGTGGAGCGCGAGGTCACGGACCGGCTGGAGGAGCGGCTCAACGCCGTGGAGCAGCTCAAGCAGGTCTCCTCCAGCTCCATCGAGGGCCGCTCCCGGGTGGTTCTCAGTTTCGACTGGGGCACCGACAAGGACATCGCGCGCCTGGGCGTGTCCGAGAAACTCGACACGGTGCGGGACCTGCCGCCCGACGTGGGCGAGTCGCGCATCCGCGCGGTCAACACCGACGAGGAGAGCCCGATCTCGTGGATCATGGTGGACACGGAGCGGGATCTCAACGAGGTGTGGGAGGAGTTGAAGGACGTCATCGTGCCCCAGTTGGAGCGGGTCCCGGGCGTCGGCGCGGTGTGGCGCTTCGGCGGCCGCGACCGCCAGGTGCACGTGACGCTGGACCCGCGCGCCATGGCCGCCCGGGGCATCACGGTGGCCGAGGTCCGGCAGGCCATCACGCGCGAGAACCGCAACGTCAAGGGCGGCGACCTGAGCGAGGGCAAGCGCCGGCACGTGGTGCGCACCCTGGGCCAGTTCGAGGAACTGCGCCACATCGCCGACGTGGTGGTGCGGCACGACCTCCAGGGGCCGGTGTACGTGCGCGACGTGGCCGCGGTCTCCTTCGGCCACCAGGACCGGGACTTCGCGGTGCGCATCGACGGCAAGCCGGCCCTCGGCATGGGCGTGCTGCGCCGGTCCGGCGCCAACACCATGGAGGTCATGGACGGCGTCCGGGCGACCCTGAGCCGGCTGCAGCAGCGCTACGGCGAGAAGGGCATCCACCTGGCGATGGTGTACGACGAGACCGACTACATCCACGACTCCATCAACCTGGTGACCCGCAACATCTACATCGCCGTCGGCCTCGCGGTGCTGGTGCTGCTGTTGTTCCTGCGCAGCCCCGCCAGCATCGTCGTCGTGGCGGTGGCGATTCCCGTATCCATCGTCACGACCTTCGTGGCCCTCAACCTCTTCGGTTCCACGCTCAACGTCATCCTGCTGGCCGGCCTGGCCTTCGCCACCGGCATGGTGGTGGACAACGCCGTGGTGGTGCTGGAGAACGTCTTCCGCCACCGCGAGATGGGCAAGGGACGGGTGCGCGCGGCGCTCGACGGCGCCCGCGAGGTGGGCGGGGCCATCCTGGCGTCGACGCTCACCACCGTGGCCGTGTTCGTCCCGGTGCTGTTCATCCGGCAGGAGGCCGGGCAGCTTTTCCGGGACATCGCCCTGGCCGTGTCCGTGGCGGTGGCGCTGTCCCTGGTGGTGGCCCTCACCGTGGTGCCCATGCTCTCCGCCCACATCCTGCCGGAACGGCCGCGCCCGCGGTTCCGGCGCCTGCGCGCGGTCATGTCGGTGTTCGACCGGGGCGGGGCCGCCTTCTCGGGCATGGTGCTCGGGATGCTGGCGTGGCTTCAGCGCGGCGCCGTGCGGCGGGTGGCGGTGGTGCTGTTCATCGTCGGCGGATCGGTGGCCCTGGCCTGGTGGTTCGCGCCGCCGCTGGACTATCTGCCGCGGGGAAACCGCAACTTTATCTTCGGCGTCGTGAAGATGCCTCCGGGTTTCAACACCGACCAGAAGGAATCGATCATCAAGGAGATCGAGTCGCGCGTCCGGGCCATCCCCGAGATCGAGCGCATGTTCGCCGTCATACGCCTGGACACCCCCATCATGGGCGCCATCGTGAAGGAGCCGTACACCAGCCTCGACGGCATGCGCCGGGTGGTGGCGACCATGCGCCGCGCCGTCGGCGGCATTCCCGGGACCCAGGCGGTTTTCGTCACCCAAGCGGCCCTCTTCCGCCAGCGGGGTGGCTTCATCGGCGGCAACAACGTGGCGCTCGACATCAAGGGCGACGACCTCCAGGCCATTCGGAACATCGCCGCGGGCCTCGAAGGGAGCATTCGCGGGGTGGACGGAGTGAACTTCGTCAACTCGTCCTTCGAGTGGGGCAACCCCGAGATCCGCGTGCTGCTGGACCGGGACCGGGTCTCGGCCCTGGGACTGCGCGCCTCCGACGTGGGCGACGTCATCGAGACCGCGGTGGAGGGCACCCGCGCCGGGCGGTTCCGCGAACGTGGCAGGGAGGTCGACATCATCCTCAAGGGATCGCGGGCCGAGATGGCCCATACCCAGGACCTGGGCGCGCTCATGCTCTCCGGCGGCGCGGGCCGGCTGGTGCAGCTCTCGGACATCGCGGAGATCCGCCCCGGCGACGGTCCCACCAAGGTCGAGCACGTGGATCTCGACCGCGCCATCAAGCTGAACGTGAACATGCACCACGCGCTGCCGCTGGAGGAAGCCGTGCGGGTGGTGGAGCAAGGCGCGGTGGGCGAGGTGCGGCGCACCCTGCCGCTGGGCTACTCCATCGGCGTCAGCGGCCAGGCGCAGAAGCTGGCGGAGACCTGGGACGCCTTCAAGTGGACGTTCCTGCTCGCCGTGGTGGTGGTCTACCTGGTGATGTGCTCGCTGTTCGAATCCTGGAGCTATCCACTGATCATCATGTTCAGCGTGCCCCTGGCGGCCACCGGCGGTGTCCTCGCCGTGAGCCTCGGGCACGCCGCCGAGCCCACCATCAAGATGGACACCGTCACCATGCTGGGGTTCATCATCCTGACCGGCATCGTGGTGAACAACGCCATCCTCATCGTGCACCAGACCCTCAACTTCATCCGCGCCGGGGAAGAGCCCCAGGCGGCCCTGCTGGCCAGCGTGCGCACGCGTATCCGCCCCATCTTCATGACCACCGCCACCACCGTGTTCGGCATGCTGCCCCTGGTGCTGTCCCGCGGCGCCGGCTCCGAGCTCTACCGCGGCCTCGGCTCCGCCGTGCTCGGCGGCCTGGCCGTCTCCACCCTGTTCACGCTGGTGCTCACGCCCACGCTCTATTCCCTGTGGCTGGACGTGCTGGCGCGGGTACGGCGCCGGCGGGTGTCCGACAAGGTCCCCGCCGAGGCCGTGCCCGCGCCCAGTGGTGAGTAGAGCCGACCGGGCTCCGGAATCACGAAACACGGCGTATCGAACCCCACCCCTGGATTCCCGCTTCCGCGGGAATGACGACTCGGGGGGTTGGTGCCGATTCTTGTCCGGGCGACGTCTTGACACGGCCTGTTCCGCGGGAATGACGGAACCGCGGCGTCGGCGCCCCTTGCCAACCCGTGCCGGCTTCTGGCACGTAAGTCCTCAACGAACACGGAACAGCGCTCAACGAACACGGAACAGGAGTACATCGTGCCCAACGCTGAAATCGTCGCCATCGGATCGGAGCTGCTGCTGGGTCAGATCGTGGATACCAATTCCGCGTGGATGGCCCAGCGCCTGTCGGACCTCGGGGTCAACCTCTTCTTCAAGACCATCGTGGGCGACAACCCGGGGCGTATGAAGGATGTCATCGGGCGGGCGCTGGACCGGGCGGACTTCGTCATCACCAGCGGTGGCCTCGGCCCCACCCAGGACGACCTCACCCGGGAGATCATCGCCGAGGTGTGCGGCCGCAAGCTGGTGCGCGACCCGGGCCTGCTGGAGCAGATCGACACGCGCTTCCGCCGTCGCGGCATGATCATGACCCCCAACAACGAGCGGCAGGCGGACATCCCCGAGGGCGCCATCCCGGTGGAGAATCCCAACGGCACCGCGCCCTCGTTCATCGTTGAGCACGAGAAGGGCATCGTCTATGCGCTGCCGGGGGTGCCGCACGAGATGAAGTGGCTCTTCGAGAACGAGTTGACCCCTTACGCCCGGGCCAAGTGGAACCTGTCGGAGACCATCGCCTACCGGGTGCTCAAGGTCACCGACATGGGCGAAAGCTCGGTGGACCACGAGATCGGCCACCTCATCGCCAACTCCAGCAACCCCACCGTGGGGGTCCTGGCCCACCCCGGACAGGTGGACGTGCGCATCACCGCCAAGGCGTCGAGCCGCGAGCAGGCCATGGAGCTCATCGCGCCGGTGGAGGCGCGGGTGCGCGAGCTTCTCACCACCCACATCTTCGCCGTGGACGACGAGACCATGGAGGACGCGGTGGGCCGGCTGCTCCGGGAGAAGGACCGGAGCGTGGCCGTCTTCGAGGACATGACCGCGGGCCTCGTGGCCGACCGCCTGCAGCGGGCCAGCAAGGAGCACTTCGTGGAGGGCATGGTGGCGCCCGGCGAGCGCGGCACGCGCCGCCTGCTGGCGCATTCACGGCGGCCCGATCAGGCCGGCGCCCTGCTGGAACAGCCCGAGCAACTCACCGAGGAACTGGCCTGGACCGTCCGGGAGCAGGCCGGCAGCGACTTGGGCCTGGCGCTGCACGCGGTGGAGAACCCTGGAGACACCGCCGTCAACCTCGCTCGGGGCCAGACCTACATCTCGGTCACCGACGGTACCGAATTCCACACGCGCACTTACAACCTCGGCGGCCGCGGCGGCCCCGACCGCACCCGCATGAGCCTCAACGCCGTCTCGATGATCCGCACGTTGCTGCTGGAATAGGGAGGCTTATTCCTCTGATGCGAGGCGGGTCCAGTCCCGGCGGTCTTTCTTGGTGGGCCGGCCGCCGCGTTCGCGAAAGGGCGCGGCCTGGGCCTGGATCTGAACGCGCGCGGCCTCGCGCCGGCGCACGCTTTCCGCGGTTTCCTCGTAGAGCAGAGCGGCCTCCTTGGCGGGGCCGCGCCTCGTCGATAGTGCGTTCACCGTAACCACCCACTCATAGGGGCCGCGCCGAATCTGGAGCTGGTCCCCGACGCGGATGGCCCTGGCGGGCTTGGCGCGGTCGCCGCGGACGTGGATCTTGCCGCCCTGGGCGGCGGCCGCCGCGAGGGAGCGCGTCTTGAAGAACCGCGCCGCCCACAGCCACTGGTCGAGGCGGACACTCTCCGCTTGCGTCATGGTGTTTGTATAGCACGGCCTTGCAAAGCAAGTCCGGCGGCACTGTTGGAAGTGGAAAAGGCCGCCTTTGCGGCTAAGGTATGGACGCCAAGGACCGATTCCTTACTGTGTGGTTGACATGTTCAGGGTTTCCTGTTGGTGTATTCGTGCGTTCCGGCCGCGAACGTGCGAGCCTTTCGAAGGGTGGCATCATGAGTGTGATCGTCTCGGAAGTCTATGACGCATTGGTCGAGGCCGGAGTTACCGTGGAGAAGGCCAGGGCGGCGGCAGCGGCCATTCCGGTGGCCGATCGATTCGTCACGCGGGAAGAGTTTACGGAACAGACGGGCATGTTGAACCAAGGTCTGAGCGAGGTGGTGTTCGAGGTGCAGCAAGTCCGTCAGGAGGTGGGGGATCTCAAGCGTGAGCTGGGCGGCGTGAAGCAGGATATCTCCGGACTGGAAAACCATGTCGCGCGACTGGACAACGATATCGGCAGACTGGACAACGATATCGGCAGACTGGGCAACGATATCGGCAGACTGGACAAGGATATCTCCGGACTGGACAAGAGACTCGCCGTCCTCAATCTAGCGGTCTTCAGTTTCGGCCCTGCCATCATCGCGCTGCTGGCCAAGCTCGTGTTCTTCCCGTAAGCCGAAGCCCCGGCCACGACCGGCTTCCCGCGGGCCGTGGCTTCCAGCCACACCGTCAACCGAGGTGTTCCATGCCGTATGCCGATTCCGATGGCGTCCGTATCTACTACGAGGTCTCCGGAGAGGGGCTGCCCTTCATCTGGGTGCACGCCAACCCGTTCGATCACAATCTGCTGATGTACCAGGTGGCCCACTTCTCCACCTGGTTCCGGGTGATCTCGCTGGACATCCGGGGTTACGGCCGCTCGGACAAGCCGGAGACGCCGTTTTCGCTGGGGGACATGGCGGGTGACGTGCTGGCGGTCTGCCGGGCCGAGGGCGTCACGGAGGCTGTCATCGGCGGCGTCAGCGTCGGCTCCGGCATCGCGCTGCTCCTGGGCCTCGACCACCCGGAGATGTTCCGGGCCGTGATCCTCGTGGGCGGGAGCAGCGGCGGGGGCGGGCGCGTCGGCGACCGCATCCAGGGCTACACGGACGATGTCACCACCTATCACGGGAAGCACATCAAGGAGCTGGTGGCGCCGGGTTTCGAGAGCACCCGGCTCGGCAAGTACCTGCTGGACGTCTTCCTGGAACGCAATCCGTGGCTGTCGGGCCGGTCCATCGCCCAGATCTTTCGTGCCCGCGGAGGCACGGACATGACCCCGCGCCTCCCGGAGATGAAGGTGCCCACCCTGGTCATCAACGGCGAGCACGACATGTCCCTGGAGGGCGGCCGGAAGACCGCGGCGCTGACGCCGGGGGCGGTGCACAAGGTGCTGTCCGGGACGGGTCACGCGTGCTGCATCGAGGACCCCGCGGGGTTCGACGCCTTCGTCATCGAGTTCCTGCGCGACAACGGTCTGATGGACTGAGGGCCGGGAAACGCCAGCGGTCCCCCCGCGGCCGCGGTTGCCTAGGCGTCCCCGGAGCCGTTTCCGCGGCGCGCGTCCCAGCGCTTTCCCGCTGCCGCCACACAGCGATCCACATCCTCCGCCAGCAACAGTCGATCTTCCTCAAGGGCGACGGCGGCCGCGCGCACGGCGTCAAGGTACGCATTCCGGGACGGGTAACGTGATTGGACGGAAGGCCGCGGGTCTCCCTGCTCCGCGCGCGTTCGCTCGCTGACGGCGAAGGGGAGAGCGCTGCCCACGATGCCCGCCATCACGTCCGAGTCCTTGCGCAGGTTCCATCCCAGGTAGGTCGCCAGGGGCGCCGCCACTTCCGGGACCCGGATGCCGGCGGTCTCGTTGCCGTCGGCGTCAACCGAGGGCACCCGCACCGGATACTCGCGGGTCTTGTCCTCCACGGGCGGTTCGCGGGAAATGACGCCGTGCGCGAACTCCGCCCCGCGGTCGAGGTGGTACAGCGCATGAGGTTCGGGACAGGCGCTTCGGGGAACGGCGGGGAATCCCTCGCGGAACTCCGCGCCCGTGACCAGGTCGCCGGCGGACCGTGTCGGGACGCGGCTCTCCGGCGGCGGCACTCCATCGGTAACCCACTCGTCCAGGGCGTCCAGCAGGGCGCGCAGGACCGGATTGGCCGGCAGGGGGTTCTGCGGGTATCGCGGCACGCCGCCTTCGAGGGCGGCGGCCGCGTCGTTGTGCTGCAGGGACGACAGCAGGTAGACGCGGATGTTCTCGTGCTCCGGGAGGTCGTTGCCGCGAGTGTCGGTGTGCACCAGCGAGCCGCGCCGTTGCCAGTATTCTGTCGCGGTCTGGGTGTGGATGACCACGGGGTCGGTTTCCGGCCGCTTCAGGACCGCGTCCTCCCGCCCGGTGAACGGGTCCTCGGTCCGGCCGTAGGCGAAGGGGAACTCCTCCGAGGGGTAGAGGTGGTCCTCGTGCTGGCGCGGGTAGCGGTCGGGCTGCGCGAAGCGGTAGTTGAGCTGCAGCCGGCCGCCGCCGGCCACGTGGGAGAAGATCCCGTCGAAGATGCGCCGTCCCCCGTCCGAAACGTTGAAACCGCCGTAGACGAACCCGCGCAGGAACCGCCCGCTCTGGGAGCGCCCCCAGGCGTAGGCCTGCGCGACGCCCTGCGCGCCGTCCCGCAGGGGATTGGCCTGTCCCGCCGCATCCTCGTCGGCATGGCGCAGGAAGTCGACGAGGTCGCGCACGCCGGCAAACCCCAGCCCCAGCACCAGCGGGTCCTTCGCGGTGTAGATGAGTTCGTGGATCCAGCCGGGCCGGAAGCCTTCCGGGAGGTGGCAATTCGTGGCCGAAGGCCAGACGCTGCCGGCGGCGTCGGCGGTGGCGAATTGCCAGTCGCCGGCCGGGACGGGCTCGCGCGGGTCCGGGTCCAGCCGCCGGCGCGTAAGGGTGGCTCCCTCCGTGCGAAGGTCCGCCGCCGGACAGGGCCGGATGTAGTCGTGTCCGCCCAGGGACACGGTCGTCACACCGGGCTGCTCGATGATGAATTCGGCCCGGAAAGGTCCGGTGACCGGGCCGTCGGGTCCGGTGGCGACGGGCAGGTCCATGGTCAGGCGGCCGTCCCCCGGAAGCAGGTCGCCCTGCCAGCCGCACCACACCACCGTGTAGCCCCGGCGCATCAGGAAGCCGTGGCCGGCGTCCTCGGCGGTGCGCGGGTCGTTGTTGGGCGGGGCGTCGTTGAAGAACTGCAACGCGCGCTTGTTGCCCCGGTTGTTAACGTCGTAGAGCAGCCGGCCGTTGCCGCGGCCCATGTCCGCGGGCTTGATGAGGAAGAACTCCGTCGAGTACTCCACCAGGCCGCGGTCGTCGGCGGACGCCAGCGTCAGGTCCACGATGTCGCGGTTGGCCGGCAGGCGCGGGTCGATGGCGAACCGCGCCCGTCCCCTTATCCGTTCATAGGCGCCGACGCTGCCGAAGTCGGCGCCTTCGGCGAAGGGAGTGCGTTCCTCGATCTCAAGGGTGATGCTCATGGGGTTGCCTCGCAAAAAGTCTTGAGCGCCGCGTGGCCGGTCAGCGCAGGTGGTCCTGCCAACTCAGCAGGCGCCGTCCGAAGAACGCGATGACGAACGACACCCCGATCAGGATCATCGAGAGGGCGTAGGCCACCCCCACCTCCCCCTCGTGGTACTGGGTCCAGATCAGCGTGCTGATGACCGTGTTCTCGGAGGACGCCAGCAGCACCGCCGCCGACAGCTCCCGGATGCTGTGCAGCGCCACCCACAGCCACAGACTGACCAGCGCCGGCAGCAGGATCGGCATGATGACCTTCCGAAGGGTCATGCGGAACGAGGCGCCGCACGTGTAGGAGGCCTCCTCGAGCTCCTTGTGGATCTGCATCTGGGACGCGATCATCGTGCGTGAACCGTAGGACAGGTAGCGGGTGATGTGGGCGATGGCGATGATCCAAATGGTGCCGTAGAGGCCGATGGGCAGGGACAGGTAGACCAGGATCAGCGCCAGCCCGATGATCACGGAAGGGACGGCGATGGGCGTGAACGTGGTCAGGTTGAGGACCGTGCTCAGCCGTCCCGGGAAGCGCACGACGATCCACGCGGCCACGGTGCATATCAGCGCGGTGACCGTGGCGGCGGTGAACACCACCACGCCGGTGTTCCAGAAGACGCCGAGGAAGTCCTCGTCGAATGTGGTGTAGTAGTTTTCCAGGGACAACTGGCTCACCAGTTCCCAGGAGGGCGGCTGGTAGTAGTACAGCAGGCTGCCCCAGCCCAGCACGATGACCGGCAGCACGATGGCGAGGATCATGTAACCGCTGAAGAATGCCGTCCCGGCCCAGCGCCACATCCCCAAATCGACGATGGACGGGCGGTAGCCCCGGCCCGTGATGGTGGTGTACTTCTCGCCGGTGCCCATGACCTTGAGGTAGAAGTAGACGAGGATGCCGCTCAGCACCAGCACGAACGCCGCCAGCGCGCTGGCGATTCCGTAGTCGGGCAGATCACCGGTGGGCGGATGGACGGCCCAGAAAATCTTGGTGCTGAACACCAGGATGCCGGCCTGGAGCCCGATGACCCCGGGAATCTCGAAGGCCTCGATGGCGATGATAAAGAACCAGATCAGCGCCGCGAAGAACGCCGGGTAGACCAGCGGCAGCGTCACCCGTCGAAAAGTCGTGTACCAGGTAGCCCCGGAGACCAGGCTGGCATCCTCGAACGAGGGGTCGAGGTTCCGGATCGAGGGGGCCAGGATCAGGAACACGGTGGGGACCATGGACAGGCCCATGACGAAGGACATGCCGAACAGGGTGAAGACGTTGAGCGGCCCGTCCTCGCCTTCCAGTCCCAGCAGGCCCCGCAGCACAATGTTGATGAGGCCGATCTTGGGGTCCAGCAGCCGTTCCCAGCCCAGCGCCGAGATCATCGGCGGGATGGCCATGGGGATCAGGATGAGGCCGTACATCATGTTCCTGCCCGGTGTGTTGGTGCGCTCTACCAGCCACGCCAGCGGGAAGGCGAAGAAGAAGCCGACGGCGATGGCGCCGGCGCCGAACAGCATCGTATTGGAGAGCAGCTCGTAGGTGTCCGGGTCGAGGTAGACTTCCAGGTAGTTGCCGATGGTGTACTCGGCGACGTGGGCCAGAGGCTCGACCTGGAACGACGTCAGCGCCACCATCACCACGGGCGCCAGCACCAGCCACATCACCACCAGCAAAGTGGTCCATGACAGGATGGAGCGCTCGTTGAAGCGCGGCGCGATGGTCTCCCACGACCACGGCTTCACGCCGATGGCTTTGTCAGGGGGCATGCCGATGGCGGGGTGTCCGGTGTTCCGACACTGGATAAGGTGCGGTCCGCGCGGGTGCGGCCCGCGCGGACCATTGCACGCCTTGCTACTTGCCTACGAAGATCTTGCGGAGCTTGTCCTGCCACACCTTTTCTTGCCGGGCCATCTTCACGGTGACGGCCGTGGCCACGGTGCGGGTCTTCGATGCCGCCAGGAGCTTGCCGGTCTCGCTCTTCGACTCCAGGGTCGTAAGGGCCCGGAAGGAGTGCTTCTCCATGATCGCTCCGGCTTCCGGCGTGGCCAGCCAGCCGGCCATGAGCTTGGCCGCGTTGGGGTTGGCCACCTTGTTCACCGCGTAGGAGTAGAAGTTCAGCACCGGCGTGACGTTCAGCCAGACGTAGTCGATGGGCGCCTTCTTGAGGACCTTGGCGGTCAGTACGCGATTCAGGTGGATGGGGCCGATCAGCGCCTGCCCCGAGACGATGGCCTCGATCACCTGAGCGCCGCCCCGCGGGGTCATGATGGGTTCCTGGGCCTTGAGCCGGGTCGCCAGGTCCAGCACCTTTTCCTCGCCCCACACCTTGGGCAGGTACTGGAAGGGGTGGCCGCGGGCGATGAGCACGAGCTTCCGTCCCTTCCACTTGGGCGCCGCCATCCCTTCCCAGGTGGTAGGCACCTCGTCCCGGGAGACCTTCTTGGTGTTGTAGGCCATCACGTACACCAGGTCGAACCAAGGCACGAAACGGTTTTCGAAGAGGATGCCCTTGTTGGGGACGCCGAACGTCTTGGCGTAGTCGAGCTGCTGCACCAGCCCCGCGTCCAGCAGGGGCTGGCCGGAGGCGGTGGTGGTCTGCGCCACCTCGATGGTGGCGTTGCCGACCTTGGTCTCGGTCAGGATGCGGCTCGCGGCGTTGGAGCCCGTGGAGGCGATGACCTTGGCCTTGACACCCGGGAAGCGCTTGCTGAAGCCCTTTTGCAGGGCCTTCAGGGCCTTGGGCGGCATGCCCGCGGCCATCAGCACAGTGCCTTCCTTCTTGGCCGCCTCGTGCAGCGCCTTCAGTTCGGCCGAGTCCGCGGCCAGGGCGTTGCCGGCCGCCGCCGCGAGAAACAGGGCCGCCATCGTGCATAGGATCCGTGTGCGCGTCATGTCCACTCCTTTGTTGGTTTCGTCGAACGGAAGTCTGCGAGTAATACACATGGCGGAGGACTGTCAAGGACCGAGGCCCGTCTTCCTGGTTTCAGAAGTCTTCTCCGCGGTAGCTCTTGGCCAGGATCTGCATGGGGTTGAGGGGGTGCTTGCCGGTGGCTTGCTCGATCTGGATGGCGGCCAGCGGACAGTCGGAGCAGGCCGCCGACGCCTCGGCCTCGTCGATGCCGCGGAACGCCTGCCGGCCCCAGCGCATGGAGGCTTCGAAGTTCTCCCGCTTCATGGCCCAGGTGCCGTCGTGTCCCGAGCAGGCCTGCACGGTCCGCACCTCGGTGTCGGGCAGCAGCGACAGCAGCGTGCTGGTCCGGTTGCCCAGCCGCTGGGCGCGCAGGTGGCAGGGCATGTGGTAGACGACCTTGCCGGGGCCGGTCTTGAAATCCCGGTTGAGTTTGCCCTCGGCGTGGAGCGAGGCCAGGAACGCCGTGGGGTCGGTGGTGTGCGCGGCCACCTCCCGCGCTTCCTGGCTGTCCAGCAGGCGTGGGTACTCGTCGGTCATGGTCAGCGAGCAGGTGGGGTTGGTGGCGATGATGGTCCGTCCCTCGGCCACGAAGGGCGCCAGCAGATCCACGTTCCGTTGCGCCTGGGCCTTGGCCTCGTCCAGGTCGCCGTTGTGCCACGCCGGCATGCCGCAGCATTCCCGGTAGGCGAGCACCACGTCCACCCCGTTGCGCGCCATGACCTCCAGCAGGTCCATGCCGATGCCCGGCTCGTTGTAGTTGACGAAGCAGGTGGCGAAGTAGGCCACCTTGGCCACGGGCTCGCCCGCGGGCGCCTGGTACGCCGAACGGTACCGGGAGGCGAAGGTCTTCCACGCGAACGGCGGCAGCTTCTTGTCCTTGTGCACGCCCAGGGCACCCTGCATGAACAGCCGGTGCACGCGGTTCTCGTTGGCCCAGTTGGCCATGGGCGCGGTGGCGGAGCCCAGCTTGCCGATGAGGTCCGGCTTCGCCAGCATGCGGTCGGTGAAGGGGACCCCGTGCTTCTTCACGTGCTGGGCCTTGGCCCGGGCCATGAGCCGCGGGAAGTCGATGGCCCAGCCATGGTCGCCCGGCGTGTAGGGGCAGTTGATGTTGCACAGCTTGCACTGGAAGCACAGGTCCACGACCTCGTCCACGTCCTCGGGCTTGAGCTTGGTGGAATCCACTTCCGCGAACTCTTCTTCGGTGCAGTAGGAGTCGATGGCGTCGAAGAGCTTGGGGAAGCTGCCGCAGAACTTCACGCACAGCCGGCACTCGGCGCACAGGTGGAAGACGCGCTCCACCTCCGAGCGCAGGTCCTGCTCGTCCCAGAAGCCCGCGTCCCTGAGATCGTAGGCCGGTGTCTTGTCCGGAACTTTCTTCATCATGGCGACTCCACGGAGGGCGCGTTGCGCCGGAACAGGAGCAACGAGAACCATTGTTCCGGGTCGGTCCAGTGGCCCAGGGTATCGAGCCCGAAGCAGCGGAGTTGCACCTGCAGGTCCTCCGGGTCGAACTTGCGGCTGGTCTCCACCAGGATCGCCTCGCCCTTCTCCCAGACGAACGACGCGGACTGGCGCGGAAACTCCACCCGGTGGGTCTCCCGGGCGATGCCGCACATCTCCACTTGGGCGCGCTCGCGGTTGTAGCGGCTGCGGAAGTCGATCTTTTCCAACTGGAAGCTGGCGCCGGTGACGCGGTTGACGTTGCGGAATCCGTTGAGGATGAAGGCGGCGGTGGTGCCGCTGGAGTCGTCGTAGGCGGGTTCGATGATGGCGGGGTCCTTGATTCGGTCCACCCCCAGCAGGAGGTAGTCTTCAGGCCCCATGTTCTCGGTGAGGTGGGTGAAGAAGTGCAGCATGTCCGTGGGGGTGAAGTTGCCTATGGTGCTGCCCAGGAACACCACGAGCTTGGGAATCTCCCGGGTGATGCTGGTGATGGCGTCCTCGAAGCGGGCTTCGAGCCCGGTGAAGGCCAACTCGGGGAACAGCTCCTCGGCCATGCGCTTGGACGCCATCAGCGCGGTGTTGCTCACGTCCACCGGGGCGAAGGTGCCGCGCCCGCGCGCGTTGGTCAGCGCTTTCAGCAGATGGATGGTCTTCTTGGAGAAGCCGGCGCCCAGCTCCACGATGCACTCCACCGGCGCCAGGCTCACGAGCGCGCCGGCCTCGCGTTCGAGGATCGCCGCTTCGGTGCGGGTCGCGTAGTACTCCGGCAACTCGCAGATGTCCTCGAACAGGAGCGAGCCCCTTTCGTCGTAGAGGTGGCAGGGTTCGAGCCAGCGCGGGCGGTCGAACAGGGTGCGCACCATGCTGGCGGCGGCGTGGTCCGACGCGCGCTCCCGCGGGGTCAGAATCGCCGGAGCGGTGACGGCCCAGGTGGTGCGGTCCTCGGCGGAGATGATCTCCTTGTGTTCACGGTTCATCGGGCCACTATAGAGAACCGCCGGGATTTGTCCAACGCGGGACGCGCGGAGCGCCCGTCAGGAACGGTCCGCCGGCGGCGCGTCACCGTACAGGGTGCGGTAGGCGTGGTAGTTGCGCAGCACCGCTTTCACGTAGCGGCGCGTTTCCCCGTACGAGATCCGTTCGATGAACTCATCGTCGTCGGCGTCGCCAAGGTCGCGCGTCCAGCGCTCCACCGCCTCCTTGCCGGCGTTGTAGGCCGCCAGCGCCTTGGCCCGGCTGCCGCCGTAGTGTTCGAGCAGCCCTTTGAGGTGGTGCACGCCGAGCCTGATGTTCAGCTCGGGCTCCAGGAGCCGCGGCGCCTCCGGCTCGGGCAGCCCCATCTTCGAGGCCTCCTTGCGCGCGGTTTCGTGAAGCAGTTGCATGAGCCCCATGGCCTGGGCATGGGAAACGGCGCGCGGCTTGAACAGGCTCTCCTGCCGCATCAGCGACAGGACGAGGTAGGGCTCGACAGCGTTCTCGGCCGCGTTCCGCCGCACCGCGTCCCAGTAGGCCAGGGGATACCGGAACCGGAGCGTCTCGGCGGACAACGGTGCTTGCACGGCCAGAGAGAGGCTGCGGCCATAGGCGTGGGTGCGGGCGTACTCGCGCATGAGCAGCAGCCTGAGGCGCGCGGTGCGCTTGGAATGTCGCCGCACCCGGCCCAGTTCGGCGTGCGCGAGCCCGTCGAGGCCCATGCGCGCCAGCGCGCGGGCGCGCGCAAGATGGGCCTTGGCGCGCTCCCCCAGCGCGGGAGCGCGCGCCGTTGACCGGCGCTTGGGAGAGGATGGCTCGGGCAGGGTCTCGCCGAGCTCCGCGAGCCGCCGGGACGCCAGGATCGCGTAGTAGGATTCGCCATCCCTTCCGATGACGCGGCGGTACAGCCGCCGGGCGCCGGCGCCGTCCTTGAGCCTCTCGGCGGTGCGCGCCTCCCAGAAGACGGCGGCCTGCCGGAAGTTGCCGCGCCTGCCGGTGATGTCATGGAAGGTCTTCCGGGCCGCCGCGTAGTCGGCGCGGAGGTACTGCATCCATGCCAGGCGCCACGCCGCGTCGCCTCGGAACTTGCTGTAGCGGTGCTCCTTGGCGAAGAGCTGCCGGTAGGTGCGGGCCGCGTCCTGCCACCGGCCCATGGACTCGTGAATGCGCCCGGTCACGTAGATGGCGTAGCGTCGATGGAGATGGCCGGGATGCCGCGTCATGAACCGTCGGAGGGTCTTCAACGCCGCGTCGTCGTCGTTGCGGTTCCACTGGATGGTGGCGATGCGCGTCAGCGCCTCGCCGGCCCGGGCGCGCCGCGGATAGTGGCGCACGTACCGGCGCAGGACCTCTTCTTCCTCCGCCCGCAGACGCAGTTTCCGGTAGACCTCGGCCAAGCCTTCGAGGGACAGCCGGCGGTAGTTGGTTTCGCGCAGGATGCGCCGGTAGAGGCTGGCGGCGGCTTCGTAGTCCCGTTCGTGCCTGAGCTGCCGGGCCTCCCGCAGCATCTCCTGGCCGGTCTTCAACCCGAGCTCGCGCGGGTGCTTGCGCCGGAGTTCCCGGACTCGCTGCTTCGCGCGGCCGCTCCAGGGAGTGCGCGGCGCGCGCCGGCGCGCCTCCTGGTAGAGGGCGTACGCCGCCGAATCCCGGCCCGCGACCTCGCGCGCGCGCCCGAGGCTATAGGCGGCCCTGGCCCGAACCGTTTTCCCGCGGCCGCCTTTCCTGATCTTGCCGGCCCGCTGCGCGGCTGCCTTGTGGCGTCCCTGGGCGAGGTCGAGATCGATCAGTTCGAAGGACGCTTCGTTCGCCCAGACGCTGCGGGGATGCGCTTGCCGCAGACGCGTGAAACGGCGCCGGGCGTCGCCGTGCCGGTGCGCGCCGGCGGCGATGCGTCCGAGGTAGTAGAGGGCGTAGTCCTTCAACACGAACGCGTCGTCGGACAACGTGTTCCGGAACAGCGGCTCCGCCGCGGCGTGCTCGCCGGCCGCGAAGTGTCGGTAGGCCCGGGCGAACTCCGCTTCCGTGCCCGTCTCGGCGTGTACGATAGACGCCCACAGGCCGAGCAGGAGGAACCAGGCGGCGGTACGAATACGCATTTCCCTTTTCATGGCAAGGAGTTTCGCGAAGTGTAGCATACGCTCGCGCTTGCGTAAGCAGGCGTACACGGCGCACCCGCAAGCGCCGCGACAAGTCTCGATTCACTCCGGTAGGCGCTATGGTATACTGAGGCCAGCGCGGACCGGGACACAGGGGAGACTCAGGGGTTCGCCCGGGAACGGTGCCGAGGAGCGCGCGTCGGGCACATGGTGGACATCGCCGGCAACTGCAAACGGGTCATGGAGGGCATCGCCGCCGCGGCGGAGCGGAGCGGCAGGGACCCAAGGGAAGTCCGGCTTCTCGCGGCCACCAAGACCCAGAGCGCCGCCGCGGTGCGCGCCGCCGTGGAAGCGGGCGTACGCCTCGTGGGCGAGAACTATGTCCAGGAAGCCCAGGCCAAGAAGGACATCCTCGGAGACGCCGCCGAGTGGCACCTGATCGGACACCTTCAGCGCAACAAGGCGCGCGCCGCCACTGGCCTGTTCGCGGTGATCGAAACCCTGGACAACCTCCGGCTCGCTCAGGCGCTCGACCGGGAGGGGCGTGAGCGCGGCCGGGACATCGACGTGATGGTGGAGGTGAACCTTGCCGGGGAGGCGACCAAGTCGGGAGTTTCCGAAGAGGGCCTGGTTCCCTTGCTCCGGGAGGTGTCGCGCCTCGAGCGCGTTCGCGTCAAGGGGCTGATGGCGGTGCCGCCCGTGGCCGAGGACCCGGAGGCGGGCCGCCCCTATTTTCGCCGGCTGCGGGAGTTGCGCGACGCGGCCCGTGAGTTGGGCCTGCCCCATGTGGCGGTGGACGAGCTGTCCATGGGGATGACCCACGACTACGGGGTGGCGGTAGCGGAGGGGTCGACGCTGGTGCGGGTCGGGACCGCGCTGTTCGGACCGCGCGGCCGGTAACAAGTCACGAGGCTGATGCAAGATGTTCGTCGCGGGTAACTTCATCGAGGCCCTCGCGGGTCTCCTCAACGTGGTCATCACCCTCTACGTGTGGGTGATCATCGCGCGCGCGGTGATTTCGTGGGTCAACGCCGATCCCTACAATCCCATCGTGCGCATGCTCTGCAACCTCACCGATCCGGTGTTGTACCGGCTGAGGCAAGCTCTCCCCATGGCGTTCGGCGGCATCGACATGTCGCCGGTCGTGGCCCTGCTGATCCTGTGGTTCCTGCGCGTCTTCCTCGTGCAATCGCTTTACGACATGGCCCGGACCATGCAGTAACGGCGATGTGTGGCGCACCGCGCCGTAGGGACAGGGGGGACACGGCGGCCGGGTTGGGACGGGAAAGAGGGAAAGAGTGTGGTGCGAGGAGGGGGACTTGAACCCCCACGCCATTGCTGGCACTAGCCCCTCAAGCTAGCGCGTCTGCCTATTCCGCCATCCTCGCACATTGGGGCGGGCCGGTCCTCAGGGAGAAGCCGGTGCCTCCGCGGGCGTCTCCGTGCTCCCCCCGGCCGGTGGCGCGACGGGAGCGGGCTGCGGACTGCTCTGCGTTTGCGGCGTGACGCTGTCGAAGACGCTGGAGCTGGTGCCCTGTTCGGAGAAGTAGCCCAGTGTCAGGGAGGTCAGCATGAAGACCACGGCCATGCCGGTGGTCAAGCGCGTGAGGAAGTTGCCGGCGCCGCTGCTGCCGAAGACCGTCGTGCTCGAGCCGCCGCCGAAGGCGGCGCCCATGTCGGTGCCCTTGCCTGTTTGCAGCAGCACCACCACGATCAGCCCCAGGCAAACGACAATATGAACGCTGGTTACCAGGAGGATCATGTGTTCGTAGTCCTGAAAGTCGCTGTCGAAAACTCTGTCGAGAATACCTCGACGATCGCCGCGAAGCTCTGGTGATCCAGGCTCGCCCCTCCCACCAGCACGCCGTCCACCTCCGCGACCCGCGCCAGTTCAGCGGCGTTGTCCGGGTTGACGCTGCCGCCGTAGAGAATCGGAATCGCCCGCGCCGGCGTCGCTCCGAAGCGGCGTGCCAAGGCGCGCCGTATCCATCCGTGGGTGTCGGCCACCTGCGGTGGCGTCGCGTGCCGGCCGGTGCCGATGGCCCAGACCGGCTCATAAGCGACCGTCAGAAATTCAATAACACTTTTCGGCACCCCCTTCAATGCGCCCGAGAGCTGAGCCGAAAGGGTCCGGTGCGTGTCGCCGCGGCGGCGCTGCTCCAGCGTCTCGCCGATGCACAGGACCGGTTTGAGAGAGTTTTCCAGGGCCGCGGCGAGCTTGCGTCCCACGTCGCGGTTGGTCTCACCGAACAACCGGCGCCGTTCGGAGTGGCCGACGATGACGTGGCTGCACCCGGCGTCGCGCAGCATGTCGGCGGACACCTCTCCGGTGAACGCTCCGCTCGGCTGCCAGTAGAGGTTTTGGGCGGCCAGGCGCAACCGGCTTCCCGCCAGTGCCCGCCGCACCGTTTCGAGGGAAGTGAAGGGGGGCCCGAGGATGACCTCGACGGCGCGGAAACGGTTTCCCACGAGCTGCCGGACGCCGCGCGCGAGATCCCGCGCCTCGGTCGGGGTCCCGTGCATCTTCCAGTTGGCGATGACTGTGCATTGTGCCATGGGTCGAAACGGGCTCAGGCGGGTTCCCCGGCTTCCAGCGCCCGGATCCCGGGAAGGGTCTTCCCCTCGAGAAACTCCAGCGCGGCGCCGCCGCCGGTGGAGAGATGCGTCATGGCGCCGGCGGTCCCGGCGAGTCCCACCGCCGCCACGGTGTCGCCGCCGGCGATGACGGTGGTGGACCGGGACGCCGCCAATGCCTTCGCCACGGCCACGGTCCCGTGACGGTACGGCTCTCGTTCGAACAGGCCGAGGGGTCCGTTCCACAGGGTCACGGCCGCGTCCTTGAGCCGCTCGGCGAAGAGCGCCGCGGTCTTCGGGCCGATGTCGAGCCCCATACGCCCCTCGGGAACGCTCTCATCGCCCGTGACGGCCGGCTCCTCGACCCCCGTGTCCTCGGCGACCACGTGGTCGATGGGAAGGAGGAACGGCACGCCGGAGGCCGCCGCCGCGTCCAGGATCTCCCGCGCCACGTCGAGGAAGTCCTCCTGCAGCAGGGAACGCCCGACCGCGATGCCGCGAGCGGCGAGGAACGTGTAGGCCATGGCTCCACCCACCAGGATCAGGTCCACCCGGGGGATCAGGTTCTTGAGAATCCCGATCTTGTCGGAGACCTTGGCGCCGCCCAGCATGGCCGCCACCGGACGCTCGGGCGCCTCGAGGACCCGCGACAGGTAGTCGACTTCCCGCCGGAACAGCAACCCCGGCCCCTTTTCCCGGAAGTGTGCGGCCATACCGGCGGTGGAGGCATGCGCCCGATGCGCCGCGCCGAAGGCATCGTTGACGTAGACGTCGGCCAAGCCGGCGAGCGCCGCGGCGAAGGCAGGGTCGTTGGCCTCCTCGCCGGCGTGAAAGCGGAGGTTCTCCAGCAGCACGACCCCGGCCGCGCGCGGGTGCGCGAGAAACTGTTCCACCGCGGGTCCCACGCAGTCGGGGGCGAGGGGCACCGGCCGGCCGAGCCTGTCCTCCAGGCAGCGCGCCACCGGGGCAAGGCTCCACCGGGGGTCGGCGGCCCCGCCGGGACGGCCCAGGTGCGACGCGACGAGCACCCGCGCGCCTCGTTCCAGCAGGAACTCGATGGTGGGCAGCGTGCTGTCGATGCGATGCGTTTCGGTGATGGTCCCGTCCGAAAGGGGAACGTTGAAGTCCGCGCGGAGAAACGCGATCTTCCCGGCCACATCCAGTTGTGAAATGCTCCGGAGCATGGGCAGAATTTGACTACGTACTTCGATTATAATAACTTTGCAAGGCAGCAGGATGCTGATGCCGTACTTCTCGATTTACCAGCTTGCGGTCCAGCCGGACACTTTGGGAATGCAGCAACACGGCATCCTCGACCTGGTCACCGCGTCCGGACCGGTCGTCCAGGCGGTTCTCTATATCCTGATTCTTTTCTCGGTGGTGAGCTGGGGAATCATCCTTTACAAGTTCAGGCGCGTACGAACCGCCAAGCGGCAGTCGGACAGATTCATCGAGATCTTCTGGGAAAGCCGCAACCTGGCCTCGATCCACGAGGCGAGCCGGGAGTTGCCCGACAGTCCGGTGGCGCAGGTGTTCATCGCCGGATACGAAGAGCTGCTGCGGGTGTCGCGCCGCAACGCCGCGGAAGCGGACAACCTGACCACCGACTTGAGCGGCGTGGACAACGTGGCTCGAGCCATGAAGCGCGCCACCACGGTCGAGTTGACGAAGTTGGAGCAGGCGCTGACCTTTCTCGCGACGACCTCCGGCACGACGCCGTTCATCGGCCTCTTCGGCACGGTCTGGGGCATCATGAACGCGTTCCTCGGCCTGAGCGTAAGCCGGTCGTCCACCATTCAGGCGGTCGCGCCGGGCATCGCCGAGGCATTGATCGCCACCGCCGCGGGCTTGCTGGCGGCGATCCCCGCGCTCATGGCCTACAACCATTTCGTTCAGGAAATCCGGGTGCTCACGGCCGACATGGAAAATTTCACCCAGGAGTTCCTCAATATCGCGGAGCGGCATTTCACGAAGAAGGCGTAAACGGCGGTTTCCCGAAGGAAAGCTGAGTCATGGCGGCCGAGGTCACCCAGGGACGAGACAAGTTGCCGATGTCCAACATCAACGTGACTCCGTTCGTGGACGTCATGCTGGTGCTTCTGGTGATCTTCATGGTGACGGCGCCGATCATCCAGCAGGGAGTGGAGGTGAATCTGCCCCAGGCCAAGGCCGTGCCGGTGGAGGGGCAGGAGGATCCCTTGATCGTCACCATTTCCCGGGACGGTCGCGTCTACCTGAACGACAACGAGGTCAGCCCGGTCGAGCTTCGGACGAAGCTGGAAGCCATCAGGCGTCTGAATGCCGACAAGGCCGTCTACCTGAGGGCGGACCGGGACGTGCTCTACGGCTCCGTGATCGCCGCCATCGGCGAAATCAAGAGCGCCGGCATCGAAAGGCTCGGCATGATGGCGTTGCCCCTGGATGGTCCGTGAGAGCCGTCCCCGCGGGATGGCCGACGGACGACGTGGTGAGTCGTGTTTCGAAGACGTAACAACGGATGGATGAGCGGCGACTCCGGCTCCCGCCGATTGAAGTGGTGGGTCTGTTTCTCCGGCGTCCTCCATCTGGTCCTGCTGGCGATGCTGCTGTTGGTGCCGCCGAGCACGGCGCGACGCGACGCTCTGCCCCGGGTGTACACGGTGGATCTCGTGGCCCCCGGCCCCGCGCCGGCGGTGCCGGAGCCGCCGAAACCCGCCGAGGCGCCTCCGGCGGTCGAGGCCGCGCCCAGGGAACAGGTGAAGGAGACGCCGGCGCCCAAGGAAGAGGAGCCGCCCGCGCTGACCGAACCCACGCCTCCGGAAAAGCCGGAGAAGAAGGTCGTCGAGCCCCCGCCACCGGCGCCGCCCAAGAAGGTCGCCAAACCGAAAAAGAAGCCCACGCCCAAGCCCAAGGTGGTGAAGCGCGCAAAGCCCGCGCCGAAGAAGACCGCGGCCAAGAAGCCGTCCAAGAAGCCGTCCAAGAAGAAGAAAAAGGTATCCAGGAAGCCGCCCTCGAAGAAGACCCCGAAGCTTGCGAAGAAGGAGCCGAAACGGAAGAGCGGCGCGGGTTCGGCTTCCAAGCTGGTGGAACGGCTTCGGAAACGGCGCATTGACGACGCGGTGGCCGTCGCCCGCGAGCGTGCCCGGCTGCAGCGGGCCGCGCGCCGGGAGGGCGGTGGCGGGAGCGGGGCGTCGGGCAACGGCGGCGTCGTGAGAGGAGTGGAGTTTCTGGCCTATCATCACCAGATGCTCAACCGCATCAAGGATCGTTGGACGTGGATCGGCAAACGCGGGGACCTCGAGGTCACCGTGGGGTTCGGCGTAGGCGTCGACGGGAAGATCTTCGGTCTCAAGCTGCTCAAGTTCTCCGGGGACGCTTCCTTCGACGAGTCGGTGGTTCGCGCGGTGGACCGTTCCAGCCCCTTGCCCCCGCCGCCGACGGGTTACGTGCGTGACTTCGCGCAGGTCGAGATTACTTTCCGACCCGCGGACCTCGGTGGCTAGTGTATTATTTCCCGCAAGCGAAGAAGGATCGTCCGATCATGGGAGGCACGATGGCACCGCCGTCAGTACGGCGAATACCGAATCGGGACAAGGGCGCCGCCCGGGCGTTTGTCCGGTTGACGGCATGGATGGTCGCGGGCCTGATGCTGTGCTGGCTGTCGGCGGGCGTGGCGCGAGCCCAGGTGACGGGCCTGATCGTCGGACCGGGGGCCGAGCGTTTCCGGCTGGCGGTCTCGCCGCTCAAGAATCTGGGGAGCCGGCCGGATACGGAAAGGCTCTCGGAACGGATCGCGGACGTCATGGCGGACGACCTCGACCGCTCCGGCTGGTTCAAGATCGTCGACCGATCGGCCTACATCGAAGATCCACAGAAGACCGGTATCCGGCTGGGTGGTTTTGATTTTCGTGACTGGACCACCATCGGCGCGGAAGGTCTCATCAAGGGCGGCTTCCGGACCCTGGACGGGGAGAAGATCCGGTTCGAGTTCAGGCTGTACGATACCTTCCGGCGGAGTCAGGTGGTCGGCAAGGCCTACACCGGGGAAGTCCGGGATGCGCGGCGCATGGCGCACCGTTTCGTTGACGAGATCATCCTGAAGCTGACCGGTACCCGTGGTGTGTTCGATACCCGAATCGCCTACGTGGCCACCGGGAAGGACCGGTTCAAGGAGATCTATTTCTCGCACCTCGACGGCACCGAGAAGAAGAAGGTGACCCACAACCGGACGATCAACATGTTCCCGTGGTGGAGACGGGACGGCAAGGGGCTGGTCTACCTTTCGGTGAAGACCGGCAAGTGGCAGGTTGTCGGCTTCGATCTTCTCACCAAAGGCGAAAAGGCGATCGCCAGGGGCGACGGACGCGGGCAATGGTCTCCGGATGGACAGCATCTTGCCACGCCGATCGAGCGGCGCGGCAACCACGACATCTACCGGTTGAATCGTTCCGGCCACATCGTCGAACGGTTGACCCATCACCCCGGCATCGATACTTCGCCCACGTGGTCCCCCGAGGGAGACCGGATCGCTTTCTCGTCCGACCGGCACGGTTCCCTTCAGGTCTACATCCTGGAGGTCGCCTCCGGCACCATCAGACGGCTCACTTTCAAGGGGTCCTACAATACGTCGCCGGATTGGTCACCGACCGGCGAGTTGATCGCCTTCACGGGACGGACGAACGGCGTGATGAAGATTTTCACCATACGGCCGGACGGAAGCGACCTGCGGATGCTCACCGCCAAGCGCTACAACGACGAGGATCCGTCCTGGTCCCCGGACGGACGCTTTCTGGCATTCACCTCCGACCGGTCGGGTTCGCGGCGCATCTACACCATGCGTCGGGACGGCGAGAGTCAACGCAGATTGACAGGCTCCAGCCCAGGTGATACAAATCCGTCGTGGTCACCCCGGCTGCAGTGATCCCGTGCAGCATCACATCTCAATTCCGCGCAAACCCAGAAATGGGGAAGACAAGAGAGAGACCGAGCCGATGATTAGAAGAGCATTCGTGCTGCTGTTCTGCTCCATCACTCCGATGATTCTCGTCGCCTGCGCCGCGCCGCCCGTGGATACGGAAGAACCGGCCGCGGCCGTGCCGGCGGCCGAGGGCGCGCCGGCCGAGGGCGCACCCGGCGGGATCACGGAGGGCGATCTCGCTCAACAGGGGTCGGGAGTGACCGGCCAGGGTAGCCTCGACGCGCTCAAGGAGGGCACGACGCCGCAAACCGGCGTCCTCGCCGATGTCCACTTCGAGTTTGACCGCTCCGAGTTGGCCGCCGAAGCGCGCGAGATCCTGCAGCGCAACTCGGATTGGATCAAGGAGCATCCCGGGGTTCAAATCGAGATCGAAGGGCACGCGGATAACCGCGGCACCAACGAATACAACCTTGCCCTCGGCTCCAGGAGAGCCCAAGCGGTCAAGGACTACCTGGTGACCCTGGGAGTCGCGCCGGATCGTTTTTCGACCATCAGCTACGGCGAGGAACTTCCGGTCTGCGGCGAGAATTCGGAGGAGTGTTGGCGAATGAACCGACGGGCGCATTTTGTCGTTCGGGCGCAAAGGCCTTCTTCCTGACCACCGCACTTGTGTCGCGCGTCGCGAATGATGTTCACGTATTCGTGACGCCGAACACCACGACCTTTCGCGCTGCCCGTCCTGCCAGGGACCGTATGTTCATGCGAACCGTTGCCCGCACATGGTTTGTCGTTCTGTCGCTTGTGTCGGCGTGGGGCTGTACCGTCGACTATCATGCGGCGCCGGCGCCCGCCGTCCAGGCACAGTTGACCGAGGGCGAGTGGGCGGTGATCAACGGGTTGAAGGCGGAAATCGGGCAGGCGCGTACCCAGTTGGCGGATACCCGGGCGGAGGTCACCGCCATGCAGAACCGCTTGAACGCGGTCGAGGGTAATCTCCAGGAGCTGCGCAACGGAGGAGGGGGCGCGTCCGCGAACGCGGGGGAGATCGGCCGCAGGCTGGCGGCCCTCGAGTCGGAGGTGCGCGCGCAACGGAATCTCCTGAAGGTGCGCGAAGACGAGCTTCGGCTTCTGCGTGACGCGGTTCTCCAGGGCGCCCCGCCGCGCGCTCCGGGCGCCGAACCGACTGTCGAAACGCCTCAGGCGCCGGCCGCCACGGAAGGGGCGCCGCAGGTGGCGCGTCCGGCGCCACGCCCCGCCACCGAGGCGCCCACGCTCCAGCAAGACTACGAGAACGCCTGGAGACGGCTGCGGGAAAGGGACTTTCGCGGCGCCATCGAACAGTTCAAGAAGTTCGTCGAAAAGCACCCGAACAGCCCGTTGACCGACAACGCACAATACTGGATCGGTGAGAGCCATTACGCGCTCCAGGAGTTCGACGAAGCCATCCTGGAGTTCGACGTGGTGCGGAAGAACTATCCCGACGGCGACAAGGCGCCCGCGGCGTGGCTCAAGATCGGCTATGCCTTCGCCGAGCTTGGAAACCGGGTCGACGCCAGGCTCATCCTCCAGGAAGTCATCAACCGGTATCCCAATTCCGAGGAAGCCGGAAAGGCGCGAGAGAGACTCCAATCCCTGGACGCTTGAAGCGTACCGGATGATCGCCCTCGGCGTTGTGTGTTACACAGGCCTTGGGCAAGGGCGCGGGTCAGGTCACCCCTCCAAACTCCACGCACGATGCGGATTCTGCGGCACGTCAAGGGACCCCTTCACCGTCCCGTCATGACCATCGGGAACTTCGACGGGGTGCATCTCGGGCACCAGGACCTGCTCGGGCGGGTGATGGCGGACGCGCGGGCGCGGGGCGGATCCTCCGTCGTCCTGACGTTCGAGCCCCATCCGCTCAAGTTCCTCGCGCCGAAATACGCTCCGCGGTTGATCCTGTCGCGCAAGGACAAATTGGCGCTGTTGCGGCGCGTGGGCGTCGATTGCGTGGTGATCCAGCGTTTCACGCCGAGTTTCTGTGCCGTGCCGGCCCATGAATTCGTGAACCGCTATCTGGCCGGCCTCGGAGTCGAGGCCCTTTGGGTGGGCGAGGATTTCCGCTTCGGCAGGGACCGAGCCGGCACCGTCCGCGATCTGATGCAATGGGGGCCGGCCGCGGGGATGGAAGTGAGGGTCATCGAGCCGGTCGCGGAGTCCGAACATGCCATCAGCAGCAGCCGTATACGCGCGTTGCTCGAAGGAGGGCGGGTAGAGGTCGCCCGGGCCCAGCTCGGACGCAGCCATTTCATCGAGGGAACGGTGGTGCGGGGGCATCAGCGGGGCCGGGAGATCGGCTTTCCCACCGCCAACGTGCACAGCAGGACGGAGGTCGTGCCGGCCAACGGGATCTACGCCACCGTGGTCGAGACGGATGGGCGGCGGTTGCCCAGCGTCACCAGCGTCGGGGTGAATCCGACGTTCGGCACGGGACCCCGAACCATCGAGAGCTACATTCTGGATTTCGACGAGGACTTGTACGGTCGCCGGCTGCGTGTGTTTTTCGTGGAAAGGCTCAGGGAAGAGCGTAACTTCCCTTCGGTGGACCAACTCGTCCGGCAGATCGAGGACGACGTCGTCCTGGCCCGCCGGGTTTTGCGCCGTGCCGGCCCCGACGGCACTGCCGTGCCCTGCTTGACAAAGCCGGCTGCATCACCTAGTATATAGCCAACGTCTGGCAACGACGTGATCCAGTCTGGCGTGATTCCAGTCTGAAGTGACCCATTTCCGGCCCAATCCGCTTTATCACATTACATCCCAGGCCCGTTTTATACGGTAGAGAGTCGGTTTGCCCGCTATGCGGGTGATGCTCGCCCCCCTCGACGGATGACCCGGCAGCTTAATTGAAAGGAAGTTCCATGGCTAACGTTCGGACGCGCTCCGCAGCGGCGGAAAGCGACACCACGGCAGACTCCGCACCTACCCACCGCAGAAACCGGCCCGCTCCCGCTCCCGCACCCGACCCCGTGCATCAGAACGGCTTGAACCTGAGCTCGCTCAAGTCCAAGAAGATCGCCGAGCTGGCCAACATCGGCAAGGGCTTCAGCATCGAGAGCGCGGGGAACATGCGGCGGCAGGATCTGATATTCGCGATCCTGCAGGCACAGACCGAGAAGAACGGTTACGTGTACGGTGAGGGCGTGCTGGAAACCCTGCCCGACGGTTTCGGCTTCCTGCGCGCGCCGGACTACAACTACCTCCCCGGCCCGGACGACATCTACGTTTCACCGAGCCAGATCCGCCGTTTCGGCTTGCATACGGGCGACATCATCTCCGGCCAGATTCGTCCGCCGAAGGACGGCGAGCGGTATTTCGCCCTGTTGAAGGTGGAGAGCATCAACAACGGCGATCCGGACAACGTGCGGGACAAGATCCTCTTCGACAACCTGACTCCACTCTATCCCGAAGAGCGCATCAGTCTGGAGCACGACCCGGAAGAATACACGACCCGCTTCATCGACTTGCTGACGCCCATCGGAATGGGTCAGCGCGGGCTGGTGGTGGCGGCGCCGCGCACGGGCAAGACCATGATGCTGCAGAACATGGCGAAGGCCATCGCCCACAACCATCCGGACGCGGTCCTCATCGTCCTGCTCATCGACGAACGCCCCGAGGAGGTCACCGACATGCAGCGGTCGGTGATCGGAGAGGTGGTGAGTTCCACCTTCGACGAGCCCGCGACGCGCCACGTGCAGGTGGCGGAGATGGTCATCGAGAAGGCCAAACGGCTCGTGGAGCACGGTAAGGACGTCATCATCCTCCTCGACAGCATCACGCGCCTGGCCAGAGCCTACAACACGGTGGTGCCGCCGAGCGGCAAGATCCTCTCCGGCGGCGTCGATTCCAACGCGCTGCACAAGCCGAAGAAGTTCTTCGGCGCGGCCCGCAACATCGAGGACGGCGGCAGCCTCACCATCATCGCCACCGCGCTGATCGATACGGGAAGCCGCATGGACGAGGTCATCTTCGAGGAGTTCAAGGGAACCGGCAACATGGAAATCAACCTCGACCGCAGGCTGATGGACAAGCGCGTGTTCCCGGCCGTGGACATCAACAAGTCCGGCACCCGCAAGGAAGAGCTGCTGATCCCGAAGGAGGATCTCAACCGCATCTGGATCCTGCGCAAGGTGCTGTCCCAGCTCAACGTCGTGGATGCCATGGAGTTTCTCATCGACAAGCTGCGCGGGACCAAGGACAACAAGGAATTCCTGGAATCCATGAACACCTAGTGTCGTGTCGGGAAGCCGGGCGCCCGGTATTCCCTTGCGTGGCCGTACCAATTTTGTTAATAGCCCTTCGTGTTTTTCGCCATCCCGGTGGCTTGGGCGCGGTCGCCGGGGCAGTCACCTCAACCCACTGGTTAACGCGAGAGAGAAGAGTATGTTGACGTACGTATCATTCGAGGTTTCGGCACCATGACAGAAATATCCATGAAGCAGCTGCTGGAAGCCGGGGTCCATTTCGGGCACCAGACCAGTCGCTGGAATCCCAAGATGAAGCCCTACATCTTCGGGGCGCGCAACGGGATTCACATCATCGACCTCCAGCAGACGGTGAAGATGGTCAAGGACGTATGCACCCAGGTGCGCGACTTGATCACGGCCGGAGGCCACATTCTTTTCGTGGGCACCAAGAAGCAGGCGCAGGACTCGGTGAGGGAAGAAGCCGAGCGCTGCGGCATGTCCTTTGTCCACCATCGTTGGCTGGGCGGCACGTTGACGAACTTCCAGACCGTGCGGCAAAGCATCGACCGCCTCAAGAAACTCGAGGAGATGGCCAACGATCCCAAGATCGTCGAGGCCCTCACCAAGAAGGAATTGCTTGCCCACAGCCGCGAGCGCGCCAAGCTGGAGCGCGCCCTGGGCGGCATCAAGGACATCAAGAAGCTGCCGGACGCGGTGTTCATCATCGATCCCGGGCATGAAGCCATCGCTGTGCGCGAGGCGCGCAAGCTCGGCATCAAGGTGATCGCGATCGTCGACACCGACTGCGACCCGGATCTTGTGGACTACAAGATTCCCGGCAACGACGACGCCATACGCGCGATCCGGCTGTTCTGCAGCCTGATGGCCGAGGCCGTGAGGGATGGCCAGGCGCTCGGTGACCAGGCGCGCATGGAGGCGGAAGTCGCAAAGGCCGAAGCCGCGCAGGCCGAAGCCGCGCAGGCCGAAGCCGCGCAGGCCGAAGCCGCGCAGGCCGAAGCCGCGCAGGCCGAAGCCGCGCAGGCCGAAGCCGCACAAGCCGAAGCCGCACAGGCCGAAGCCGCACAGGCCGAGGAAGCGGAGCAAGGCGGGCCGGTCGAAGGCGGAGCGGCCACCGAATCCGCGGCGGGCGAAGCGGTAGCGGAGAAGGACCCGGAAGCAGCGCAGGCGCAAGCACCCGCCGAACCGGGCGCGACGGAACCAGCGGCTGCTACCGCTGCCCCGGCGGCCGCCCCCGAATCGGCGCCGGCCGCGGCAACGGAAGTCAAGGAGAATGCGGACGCATAGAAGTCCACGGACGCTACCGTGGCGGGGAGTTGAGAGAGCATGGCCATCGACGCGAGTCTAGTCAAACAGTTACGGGACAAAACCGGCGCGGGTTTCATGGACTGCAAGAAGGCCCTCCTGGAATGCGAGGGTGACTTCGAGAAGTCCGTGGACCATCTGCGGGCGAAAGGGCTTGCAATGGCGGCGCGCAAGGCCGAGCGCGAGGCCAGCGAAGGTCTGGTGGGTGCGTACATCCACGGCGGCAGCAAGATCGGGGTTCTGCTGGAAGTGAACTGCGAGACCGATTTCGTGGCTCGGACGGAGGAGTTCCAGGCCCTGGTCAAGGACCTCGCGATGCAGGTCGCCGCGGCGAACCCGCGTTGCGTGCAGCGTGAGGACGTCGGCGAAGAGGAGCTGGAGCGGGAGCGATCCATTTACCGGCAGCAGGCCGCCGAGCTCAACAAGCCCGCGGCCGTGCTGGACAAGATCGTCGACGGCAAGATGGAGCGCTTCTACGAGGATGCCTGCCTCATGGAGCAGGCCTACATCAAGGAACCCACCCGCCGCGTGAAGGACCTGATCCAGGACGCCGTCGCGCGCTTGGGGGAGAACATCCGCATTCGGCGTTTCGTTCGCTACACGGTCGGCGACGGCACGAAGGACTAGTGTCCTGCGTCTAGCAGCCCTGGCAGGTTCCCATCGAATGACGGACGCGGAGTTGAGATACAAGCGAGTCATTCTGAAGATCACGGGAGAGGTTCTCGCGGGAGAACGCCAGTACGGCATCGATCCAGCCACCGTCGCGCGGTTCGTGGAGGAGATTCGGGAGGTCCACGAACTGGGCTGTGAGATCGCCTTGGTCATCGGCGGCGGCAACATCCTGCGCGGCGCCGAGGCGAGCGAACATGGCATCGACCGCGCCAGCGCCGACTACATGGGCATGCTGGCCACGGTCATCAACAGCATCGCGCTGCAGGACGCGCTCGAAAAGATCGGCGTCTCGACGCGCGTGATGTCCGCCATCGAGATGCGGCAGGTGGCCGAGCTGTACATTCGCCGGCGCGCCGTGCGGCACTTGGAGAAGGGCCGGGTGGTCATACTGGCGGGCGGCACCGGCAACCCCTTCTTCACCACGGACACGACCGCGAGCCTGCGCGCCATGGAAGTGGGCGCCGAGGTGATCCTGAAGGCCACCAAGGTGCGCGGCGTGTACGACACCGATCCGCTGAAGAACCACGAGGCGAAGCTCTTCCGCGAGTTGACCCACATGGAGGTGCTCAGCAAGGAGCTCAAGGTCATGGACTCCACCGCCATCTCGCTCTGCATGGACAACCGTCTTCCCATCATCGTCTTCAACGTCATGGAGCGGGGCAACATACGCAAGGTGGTGGGCGGCCAGCCCATCGGCACCTTGGTGAGCATGGGAGACCGGCAATCCGGCACGGGCCCGCAGGTGTGACAGATGGACGACGTCTTCTTTCAAGTTTTTCAGGACGACCTGGACAAGACCATGGAGGCCATGCGCCGGGAGTTGGGACGAGTGCGCACGGGCAGGGCTTCGGCCTCTCTCTTCGACGGGGTCGTGGTGGAATACTACGGCACCCAGACCCCGTTGAACCAGATCGCCACCGTCGCCGTCCCCGAGCCTCGGCTGGTGACGATCCAGGCGTACGACCGCAGTGCCATCGCCGGCATCGAAAGAGCCATTCTCAAGGCCGATCTCGGCCTCACCCCCGCCAACGACGGCCAGCTCATCCGGGTGCCGATCCCGGAGCTCAGCGAGGAGCGGCGCAAGGAACTGGTGAAGCAGGTGCGCAAGACCGCCGAGGAGTACCGGGTCTCCGTGCGCAACCATCGACGCGCCGCCATCGAAGAGCTGAAGTCGATGCAGAAGGGCAAGGAGATCACCGAGGACGAGGTCAAGCAGGGCCAGGAGCGCATCCAGAAGATCACCACGGACTTCGTCGGCAAGGTGGACGGATTCCTCAAGGTCAAGGAAGAGGAGATCATGGAGGTCTAGCGCGGCCTTGGCGCTACCTTTAGGGTCTTCGGAATGAATCTCCACGGGCTGGAAAAGAGCCGGCTTCCCACTCATGTCGCGATCATCATGGACGGCAATGGACGCTGGGCCAGGCTGCGCGGCAAGAGTCGTCTGGAGGGCCATCGGGAAGGTACCGAAGCGGTTCGTGCCACGGTGGAATTAAGCCGCGACCTGGGCATCCGCTACCTTTCGCTGTACGCGTTCTCCTCGGAAAACTGGAACCGCCCGCACGATGAGGTGGAGGGGTTGATGGCGTTGCTGGAGAGCTACCTGGAGTGCGAGCAGGAGCGCATGATGCGCGAGGGCATCCGGCTCATGGCCATCGGTGACCGCCAACGCCTGCCCGCGTCCGTGCGCCGGGTGCTCGACCGGAGCGAGGAACTCACACGCCACAACACCGCCATCACCGTCATCCTGGCGTTGAGCTACAGCGGCCGTGACGACATCGTCAGGGCGGTCCGGGACATCGCCCGCAAGGTCAAGGAAGGGGAGTACGACCTGCCCGAAATCGACGAATCCCTGGTGGCGGCCCATACGGAGACCGGGTGCATACCCGATCCGGACCTCTTGATCCGCACCAGCGGGGAGATGCGCATCAGCAACTTCTTCCTTTGGCAGATACCCTACACGGAGCTCTACATCACCCCGACGCTGTGGCCCGATTTCTCCGAGCGTCGGTACGTCGAGGCGTTGCTGGAGTTTCAGAGGCGCAAGCGTCGGTTCGGCAAGACCGACGAGCAGCTCTTTCGGGGTTGACGCGGGGACGTTTCCATGGAGTTTCGCAGATGCGCGCCCGCGTACTGACCGCACTGGTCGGAATCCCCTTCGTCGTCGGCATCGTGGTCGCGGACCGCGTCTGGCTGTTCGCGCTTTTCGTCGAAGCCCTCTCGCTCGTTGCCCTTCACGAATACTTTCGCATGGTCTTCCCGGCCCACCGGGAGGTGCGTCTCACCGGGGTGGCGGCGGGCATGCTGCTTTCCCTCACCCTGGTGGCGCCCGGTCTCTCGAGCTTGCTGCCGCTGATCGTGACGCTCCTGTTCGCCGCGTTCGTCTTTATCGGAGGCGTGGCGGAGGAACGCTACCGCAACCTCGGCCTGGCGCTGGCGGGCGCCTTCTACCTGGGTTACCTGTTCCCCCACTTCATCGTCCTTTACCGCGGCGGCTACGAGTGGGTGTTGTGGCTGTTGATCGTGGTGTTCTGCAGTGACAGCGCCGCCTACTTCGCCGGTGTGGCCGTGGGCCGGAGAAAGTTGTATCCTTCGGTCAGTCCGGGAAAGACGGTGGAGGGCGCGATCGCCGGCACCGTGGCGGGCGCACTGGCCGGATGGGCGTGCGGCGCGTGGCTGTTGGCGTTGCCGTTGGCGCACCTGCTTTGGCTTTCCCCGGCGATTGCCGTCATCGCGCAGGTCGGCGACCTGTTCGAGTCGCTCATCAAACGCGGGTTCGCCGCCAAGGACTCGGGCGCCATCCTGCCGGGTCACGGCGGCCTCATGGACCGGCTTGACAGCCTCGTCTTTCCAGGCGTCCTGAGCACCTACTGTCTGCGGTTGCTTTAAGATGAAGCGTATCGTCATCCTCGGTTCCACCGGGACCATCGGGGTCAACGCCCTCGACGTCATCCGCACGTTCAAGCGCCGGTTCAAGGTCAGCGGACTCGTGGCCGGACGCAACCTGGAGCTGTTGGCGGAGCAGGTCGCGGAGTTCTCCCCGCGCATCGTCAGCGTCCGCGAACACGGTGACGTGGATGCGTTGCGCAAGCTCATCGGACGGCGCCGGACCGAGATCGTGTACGGCGAGGACGGGGCCGTGGCCGCGGCCACCGAGCCCACCGCGGACTTCGTGCTCGCGGCCATCGTGGGCGGCGCCGGGCTCGTGCCCACGTTCGCCGCGGTACAGGCGGGCAAGGACGTAGGGCTCGCCAACAAGGAAGCCCTGGTGATGTCCGGGGAACTCTTCGTGCGCGAGGCGCGCAAGCGGGGGGTGCGCCTCCTGCCGGTGGACAGTGAACACAGCGCGGTGTTCCAGTGCCTCGAAGGGAACCGCCGGAAAGACGTGGACAAGATCATCCTCACCGCCTCGGGCGGCCCGTTCCTGCGCACGCCGCTCGGCCGACTGCCCGACGCTACCGTCGATGAGGCGCTGGACCACCCCACGTGGAAGATGGGTCCCAAGATCACCATCGATTCCGCCACCATGATGAACAAGGGACTGGAGGTCATCGAGGCGCGCTGGCTGTTCGGCCTGCCCGCGGAGCGCGTGGAGGTGATGATCCATCCCCAGAGCATCGTTCACTCCATGGTGCGCTACCGCGACGGGGCGGTCATGGCGCAGCTCGGAATACCCGACATGCGCATCCCCATCGCCTATGCGCTGTCCTACCCTGAACGGCTCGACACCGGGCTGGCACCGCTCGACCTGACCCACGGCGGCCAACTCACGTTCCTGGACGTGGAAGGCCCGCGCTACCCCGCCCTGGACATCGCCTACGGCGCGCTCGCCCGGGGAGGCACCGTCCCGCCCGTTCTCAACGCCGCCAACGAGGTGGCGGTGTCGGCGTTCCTGGACGGACGCATCGGTTTCCGCCGCATCCACGAGATCAGTCGGGAGACCATCGCCTCGCATGATCCGGTCAAGCCGCGCCGTCTGGAACAGGTCCTGGAGGCCGACCGCTGGGCACGGGCGTTCGCCGAGGACCTCGTGCAACGCAACGGGTTGGCGCATTGATCGACATCATCTACATGATCGTCGCCGCGGTGGTGGCATTCGGCGCGCTCGTGTTCCTCCACGAGCTCGGACACTTCCTCGTGGCCAAGAAGGCCGGCGTGGGCGTGCTCACCTTCTCCATCGGCTTCGGCCCCAAGGTCCTGGTGCGACGCTACGGCGAAACGGAATACTGCATCAGCGCCTTTCCGTTGGGGGGGTACGTCCGGATGATGGGGGAGGACCCGAGCGACGAGGTGCTCGACCCGGACCCGGACCGGTCCTTTTCCCAGCGAAGCCTGACGGCCCGCGCCGCCATCGTCGCGGCCGGCCCGGTCGCGAACTTCATCCTGGCCGTGGCCGTGTTCCTGCTGGTCTTCGTCATATTCGGCGTCCCTTACCGCACGGCGGAGATCGGCGGCGTCCAGGCGGATTCGCCCGCGGCCGCGGCCGGACTCGAGGCCGGCGACCGTGTCGTGACGGCCGGCGACCGCCCCATCCGTTCGTGGGATGGGTTGTCGCGCGCGGTCCGGGAGAGCGGCGGCCGCGCGTTGGAGCTGGGGGTGGCACGCGACGGACGGGAGTTCATGGTTTCGCTGCGCCCCACCCTGGGAGAGACGCAAAACCTTCTGGGCGAGACCGAGGATGTGTGGCTCATCGGCATCCAGAGCGCCGGCACGGTGGAGGTGGACCGGCCCAACCCGCTGACCGCGGGATGGCTGGCGGTGACGCGTACCGTGGAGATGACGCTGCTCACCTTCGAAGTGCTGGTCAAGATGGTGGTGGGCCGGGTGGACTCCACGAATCTCGGCGGCCCGTTGATGATCGCGCAGGTGGCGGGGGAGCAGGCCCAGCGCGGGCTCGCCAACTACCTGTTCCTCGTGGCGCTCCTGAGCGTCAACCTCGGCGTCCTCAACCTGCTGCCCATTCCCATGCTGGACGGCGGACACCTGCTGTTCTTCCTCATCGAGGCCGTGCGCGGAAAGCCCCTGGGGGTCAGGCAGCGGGAACGGGCGCAGCAGTTCGGTCTGGTGCTGCTGCTGTTCGTCATGGTCTACGCGTTCTATAACGATCTGGCGCGGCTTTTCGGCTGAGCGTGGCGCCCATGAGAGTACTCGGACTCGACACTTCGACGGCACTCCTGAGCGCCGCCGTTCTGGACGGCGGCGCACTGGCGGCCGAACGCACGCGGGAGTCGTTGCGGTCGCGGGACCGGCGCCCGGGCCGTTCGAACCACGCGGAAGGACTGCTTCCGCTCGTCGCGGAGGTGCTGGACGCCGCCGGGACGGAATTCTCGAGCCTCTCGCTCGTAGGCGTGGCCGTGGGACCCGGTACCTTTACCGGGCTGCGCATCGGCATCAGCACGGCCAAGGGGCTGGTGTACGGCTCGGACATCCCGGTGGTCGGCGTGCGCACGCTGGAGGCCTCGGCTTACCGGGTGGCGCCGGCGGAAGAGCCCGTTTTCGTCTGCCCCATGGTGGACGCGCGCAAGGGCGAGGTCTACGCTTCCCTCTTCCGGCGCACGGCCGCGGCCTGCGAGTGCCTGATGGAGGATTCCCTGGCGGCGCCGGAGGAAATGGTCCGGTGCGTGGAGTCCGCGGCGGCGGGTTCATGCCTGTACCTGGGGAGCGGCGCCATGACCTACGCCGAGGTGATCATGCGGTGCGCGGGCGCGGGTCGCGCCTCGGTGAGTGACGGTAGCGAATTTCCCGCCGTCGCCGGCGCCGTAGCGCGCATCGCCGAAGCGAGATTTCGCGCCGCGCCGGAGACCGCGGCCGCTTCGCTGGCGCCTCATTATATCCGCCCCCCCGACGCGCTGCCGAGCGCCGTCCGAGGCGGTGCGAAGTAGTCCTCGCGCACGTTCCGGCGGTCCGGTTCGCATTGACAAAGATGCGGCCGTTGGATAAGTTTCGTAGTTTGCCCGAAACTCTCGATCAGGAGGTTGCGACATGGAGGAAAGAGAGGAGCAGATGATTGCTTCTGTCTTGGACAAGGACCCCGAACTGCGAAAATTCTACGAAGAACATCTCGAATACGAGCGCTTGCTGGGGAACTTGCACGACAAGGGTTACCTGTCGCCCGAAGAGGAGATGGAAAAGAAGCGTATCCAGAAACTGAAGCTCGTCGGCAAGGACAAGATCATGCAGATTCTTGGCAAGTACAAGTCGGCGAGCTGAGGGGAGAAAACGATGAAGTTGACCGGGTCGGAAATATTTGTGGAGTCGCTCAAGTGCGAGGGAGTCAAAACCATTTTCGGTATCCCTGGCGGAGTGGTCCTCAAGCTGTTTGACGTCCTGCACCAGCAGAAAGACGTCGAGGTTGTCCTGACCCGGCACGAGCAGGGCGCGATACACATGGCCGAGGGGTACGGCAAGGCCACGGGCAAGGCGGGCGTGGCGCTGGTGACCTCGGGGCCGGGCATGACCAACATCGTCACCGGACTGGCGGACGCCATGATGGATTCGGTGCCGCTGGTGGCGTTCACCGGGCAGGTCCCCACCAGCCTCATCGGCAACGACGCTTTCCAGGAGGCGGACAACATCGGCATCAGCCGTCCCTGCACCAAGCACAACGTGCTGGTGAAGGACGTCAAGGACCTCGCCACCGTCATCAAGGAGGCGTTCTACATCGCCAACACCGGCCGTCCCGGCCCGGTCCTGGTCGACATCCCCAAGGACGTCACCACGGAGTCCGCCGAGTTCCATTACCCGGACAAGGTTTCCCTCCGGGGCTACCGTCCGACGGTTTCCGGCAACCGCTTCCAGATCAAGCAGGCCGCCGGCGAGATCCTCAAGGCCAAGCGGCCGGTGATCTACGTGGGCGGCGGCGCGGTGTTCTCGGGCGCATCCAACGAGGTGCGCGAGCTGGCCGACCTGACGCAGATTCCGGTGACCATGACGGTGATGGGCCTGGGCTCGTTCCCCGGCACCCATCCGCTGTGCATGGGCATGCTGGGCATGCACGGCACCTATTGCGCCAACATGGCCATGCACGAGGCCGATCTCCTCATCGCCGTGGGCGCCCGCTTCGACGACCGCGTGACCGGCAAGCTGTCCGAGTTCTCGCCACGCGCGCGGGTCATCCACATCGACATCGACCCCACGTCGATCAAGAAGAATGTCCACGCGCACATCCCCATCGTGGGCGACGTCAAGGTGGTGCTGAAGGAGCTGGTGCAGGTGCTGAGCTCCATGGACGGCAATCCCGCCAGCGTCAAGGCGCAGCGCCGGCCGTGGCTCAAGCAGGTGAACGCCTGGTCCGCCGAGCATCCGCTGGCGTACCAGCAGGAGGGCAAAAAGGAGACCAAGCCGCAGTACGTCATCGACAGGGCGTACGAACTCACGAAGCACAAGGCCATCGTCGTCACCGACGTGGGCCAGCACCAGATGTGGGCGGCGCAGTACTTCAAGAGCGGCCTCCAGCGCACCTTCCTGACCTCGGGCGGGCTCGGCACCATGGGCTTCGGGTTTCCCGCCGCGTTGGGCGCGCAGAAGGCCTTTCCCAACAAGACCGTGCTGTGCATCACCAGCGAGGGCAGCTTCCAGATGAATCCCCAGGAGCTGGCGGTGGCGGCCATCCACAAGTTGCCGGTGAAGATCATCCTGCTCAACAACCAGTTCCACGGGATGGTGCGGCAGTGGCAGGATCTCTTCTACGAAGGGCGCTACGCTTCCAGCGACCTGGGCAATGTCCCCGACTTCGTCAAGCTCGCCGACGCCTACGGCATCCTGGGGCTCCGCTCCGAGGGCCCCGCGGACGTCGAGGCGGTGCTGAAGGAGGGATTCAAGCACAAGGGTCCGGTGCTGATGGACTTCGTCATCGACCGGTTCGAGAACTGTTATCCGATGATCCCCGCCGGCGGCGCCCAACACGAGATGATGCTGGAGGACCCGCCGCAACTGAAGACCGGGCGCAAGCCTTCGCGGAAAAAGGGAGAGGATGCGGACGCCGTTCTGCCGGCGTAAGGGTTCGGCGTAAGGGTTCGGCGTAAGGGTTGCGTGCATGGAACATGTGATATCGGTGCTGGTCGAGAATAACCCGGGTGTGCTCGCTCGCGTGGCGGGCCTGTTCAGCGCCCGCGGCTACAATATCGAAAGCCTCTCCGTGGCGCCCACGCCGGACGCCACGGTATCCATGATCACGGTGGTGACCTCGGGGGACGAGATCATCATCGAGCAGATCATGAAGCAGCTCAACAAGGTCATCGAGGTCCTCAAGGTCGTCGACCTGACCGAAGAGGATCACCTCGAGCGGGAAACCGCGCTCATCAAGATCTTCACCAAGCAGGGACAACAGCGGGACGAAGCCATCCGGATCGCGGAGGTCTTCCGCGCCAACATCGTCGACTCGACCCCGCAGACCTACACGCTCGAGGTGTCGGGAGACGCCGGCAAGATCCAGGCCGTCATCGATCGCCTGAAGCCCATGGGCATCAAGGAGATCGTCCGCACCGGACGGATCGCCATCGCGCGCGACGCCCTGTAAGGGCGGAGTCACGGTCCTTGCGCCGACCGGCGCCAACCAGGGAGGTTAGTCATGCAAGTCTATTATGACCAGGACGCGGATCTGGCCCGGATCCGCGACCGCAAGGTCACCGTGCTGGGTTACGGCAGCCAGGGACACGCGCACGCCACCAATCTGCGCGACTCCGGCGTCGACGTGGTGGTGGGCCTGCGGCGCGACAGCGCCTCCTGGGCCAAGGCGGCGGACGCGGGTCTCACGGTGATGGAGACGGCGGAGGCGACGGCGGCGGGAGACGTGGTGATGGTGCTGTTGCCGGACGAGCTCCAGGGAGGCGTCTACCAGGAGGTCATCCAGCCCAATCTCAAGCCCGGGAACTACATGGCCTTCGGCCACGGCTTCAACATCCACTTCAAGCGCGTGGTGCCGCCCCCCGACGTGAACGTCTTCATGGTGGCGCCCAAGGGTCCCGGCCACCTGGTTCGCAGCGAGTTCGAGCGCGGCCGGGGCGTGCCGTGCCTGCTGGCGATTCACCAGGATCCGTCCGGCGACACCCGCGACGTGGGTCTGGCCTACGCCGCGGCCATCGGCGGGGCCCGCGCCGCGGTCATCGAGACCACCTTCAAGGACGAGACGGAAACCGATCTCTTCGGCGAGCAGACGGTACTGTGCGGCGGCCTCACGTCGCTGATCCAGGCGGGTTACGAGACCCTGGTGGAGGCGGGCTATCCCCCGGAGATGGCCTATTTCGAGTGCTGCCACGAGGTCAAGCTCATCGTCGACCTGATCTACGAGGGTGGACTGGCCAACATGCGCTACTCCGTCAGCAACACCGCGGAGTACGGCGATCTCACGCGCGGGAGCCGCATCGTCGACGACGGGACGCGCAAGGTCATGAAGGAAATCCTGGCGGACATCCAGTCCGGCAAGTTCGCCGACGAGTGGATGAACGAGCACCGCGCCGGCTCGCCCCGGTTCAACGACTTGCGTCAGGCTTCCCGGAGCCATCCCATCGAGAAGGTGGGCGAGCAGCTCCGCTCCATGATGCCCTGGCTGGCGGAGAACCGGCTGGTGGACAAGAGCCGGAACTGATCCGGCGTTCCTGACGCACGGCCTCCAGGCAGGCCGCGCGGGGACACTCCCATCGGAATCGCACGAGAAGGCTACCGGTTCGTTTTCACGGCCCTGGGCCTGGCGGCCGCGGCCCTTGTCATAGGCTGGACGGCGGCCGCCGTGGCGTTGCTCGCGGTGGCCGCGGCCGTGGCGGGGTTCTTTCGCGACCCCGCGCGGGTGACGCCCGGCGGTGATGGGCTCGTGGTCTCCCCGGCCGACGGCAAGGTCGTGGAAGTCGACGACGGAGACCCCGCGGGCCGCAGGATCAGCATCTTTCTTTCCCCTCTGGACGTGCATATCAATCGCGTGCCGTTGGACGCGCGGGTGGCGGCCGTGCGCTATCAGGCAGGCCGTTTCCTGGCCGCGTACAAGGGCAAGGCATCGGAGGAGAACGAGCGCAACGCGGTGGAGCTCACGGATGCCGCGGGCCGGACCGTCCGCGTCGTGCAGATCGCCGGCTTCCTCGCGCGCCGCATCGTTTGCGACGTCGGCCGCGGTGATTCGTTGAAACGGGGCGAGCGCTTTGGCATGATCATGTTCGGTTCGCGCGTGGACCTGCACCTGCCCGCGGACGCCACGGTCGCGGTGCGGCCCGGCGAGCGCGTCCGCGGCGGCGAGACCATCGTGGCGCGGCTTTGATCGTGGTTGGCATGGAAGACCCCGAGAACACCGCCGAGAAGACCGAAACGCCGCTCCGGAGAGTCCGTCTCATCTCACGCGGGAAGATGGGCCGCCGGCGGCTCAAGCGCCGGGGGCCGTCCACCCGGCCGCGGCGGGCGATCTTCCTGCTGCCGAGCCTGTTCACCGCGGGCAATCTCTTCTGCGGCGTGTTCGCCATTTTTTTCGCCATCCAGGGGGACTACGCCCAGGCGGCCCTGTGGATCCTGGCGGCGCACGTGCTGGACGGCGTCGACGGCGCGGTGGCGCGCCTCACCCACACCACCAGCCAGTTCGGCGTGGAGTTCGATTCGCTGGCGGACGTGGTTTCCTTCGGCGTCGCGCCGGCGGTGCTGGTGTACGTGTTCGCGCTGGCGTCCTGGGGGCCCTGGGGCGGTGTCGCGCCGGCGCTGTTCGCCGTGTGCGGGGCGTTGCGGCTGGCGCGCTTCAACGTGCAGACCCTGACCGCGGAGAAGAGCTACTTCACGGGCCTGCCCATTCCCGCCGCGGCCGCCATGGTCGCCGCCACCCTGTTCATCTTCCTGATGCTGGGACTCGAGAGTTCAGCCGGCATGCCCGTCGCCTTCATCGCCGTCACCTGCGTACTGGCGGCCCTGATGGTCAGCAACTTCCGCTACCCGAGCCTGAAGCAGCACCACTTCAAGAGGCGCAGCACCATTTGGTTGTTGCTTTCCGCGTTGGCAGTCGTTATACTCACAATCGCTATGTGGCAGATCGTGCTGTTCACAGCGTTGTTGCTGTACACGTTATCCGGGCCCTTACTATGGTTACTCGCCGTGCGGAAGCGACGGAGGGAGACGCAGGTACTCATACAAGCCTGAAGTAGCGAATCCCAGCTTGCATCACCGAAACTCCCGCCCTCCGCGGGAGTTTTTTTTTGAGGAGGAAGACCATGGGCGCCAAGAACGTTGTGAACATTTTTGATACCACCTTGAGGGACGGCGAGCAGTCCCCCGGGGCGAGCATGAACATCGAGGAGAAGGTCCTCATCGCGCGTCAGCTCGACAAGCTGGGAGTGGACGTCATCGAGGCGGGCTTCGCCGCGTCGTCTCCCGGAGACTTCGAGTCTGTGGTGCAGGTGTGCAAGGCGGTCAAGCGGCCCATCGTGCTGAGTCTGGCGCGGGCGCAGCTCGGCGACATCCGCAAGGCGGCCAAGGCGGTGGACGGAGCGCGCAGGCCCGGTCTCCATACCTTCATCGCCACCTCCGACATCCACATGAAACACAAGCTGCGCATGTCCCGGGACGAGGTGATGGAGTCTGTGGGCACGGCGGTGGCCTATGCCCGGCGCTACCTCGACTACGTCGAGTTCTCGGCCGAAGACGCCTCGCGCAGTGAGCGGGACTTCCTGGTGGAGGTCTTCAGCGAGGCCATCCGCGCGGGAGCGAAGACCCTCAACATTCCCGACACCACGGGCTACGCGATCCCGTCGGAGTTCGGTGAGCTCGTGCGCTACCTGATCGAGAACACCGAGGGTTCGGAAAACGTCACCTGGAGCGCCCACTGTCACAACGACCTGGGCCTGGCCGTGGCCAACTCGCTGGCCGCCGTGGCCAACGGCGCCCGGCAGGTGGAGTGTACGGTGAACGGCATCGGCGAGCGCGCCGGCAACACCTCGCTGGAGGAGGTGGTGATGGCGCTCAAGACGCGCCAGCCGGTGTTCGGTCTCGACACGAACATCCACACCGAGCAGATCTATCCGACGTCACGCCTGCTCTCCCAGGTCACCGGCATCACGGTGCCCCTCAACAAGCCCATCGTCGGCGACAACGCCTTCGCCCACGAGGCCGGCATTCACCAGGACGGCGTCCTCAAGCAGAAGCTCACGTACGAGATCATGAAGCCCGAGACCGTCGGCATCACCGGCAACCGGCTGGTGATGGGCAAGCATTCCGGCCGCCACGCCTTCGGCGAGCGGCTGCAGCAGCTCGGGTTCTCCCTCGGCAAGGACGACGTAAACCGCGCCTTCGAGCGCTTCAAGGAGCTGGCGGACAAGAAGAAAGAGGTCTTCGACGAGGACATCGAGGCCCTGGTGGCGGACGAGGTGCTGCGCATCCCGAGCCAGCCCGACCGCTACGAGCTGGTGTACATGAACATCGCGTCGAGTTCGTCCGCGGTGCCGTCGGCCACGGTGCGCATGCGCGTGGACGGCGAGGAGAAGATGGCCCACGACACGGGTGACGGGGTGGTGGATGCGTGTTATAAAGCCATCGCCAAGATCTCCGGCAGCCGCGCGAGGCTGCAACGCTACTCGGTTTCCAGCGTCACCGGCGGCACCGACGCCCAGGGCGAGGTGTCGTGCATGCTGCAGGACAAGGACATCAACATCTCCGGGAAAGGTTCCCACACGGATATCATCATGGCGAGCGCGCTGGCGTACGTGAATGCGTTGAACCGTCTCGACTACCGCAAGCGTCATCGCCAGGCTTCAGTCGAGGGGGGTCCATGAGTCACAAGGTAACGGTGCTTCCGGGCGACGGCATCGGCCCGGAAGTGGTCGCCGAGGCCATGGCGGTGCTGAGCCAGGCCGGCGACATTTTCGGCTTCACCGTCGACGTGGAGGAAGGGCTGGTGGGGGGCGCGTCCATCGACGCCCACGGCAAGCCCTTGACCGACGAGGTGCTGGCCCTGGCCAAGTCCGCCGACGCGGTGGTGCTGGGGGCCATGGGCGGACCCAAGTGGGACGGCCTCGACTACTCCATCCGGCCCGAGCGGGCGCTGCTGGCGCTGCGCCAGGAGCTGGGATTGTTCGCCAACCTGCGGCCGGTGAAGCTGTTCGCGCCGTTGGCGGGGGCTTCGACGCTCAAGCCCGAGGTGGTGGAAGGCACGGATCTCGTCGTCGTGCGGGAACTGACCGGCGGCATCTATTTCGGGCAGCCCAAGGGCGTCACGCAGGAGCCCGACGGCACCGAGCGGGGCTTCAACACGCTGGTCTACACCACCCCGGAGATCGAGCGCATCGCCCGGGTGGCCTTCGACGCGGCGCGCCGCCGGCGCGGCCGGGTGACCTCGGTGGACAAGGCCAACGTGCTGGAATCCACCGAGCTGTGGCGCAAGGTGGTGACGCGCGTGCGCGACGAGGAAGGCTACGGCGACGTGGAGCTCGAGCACGTGCTCGTGGACAACTGCGCCATGCAGCTCATCCGGGATCCCCGGCACTTCGACGTCATCGTCACAACGAACATGTTCGGCGACATCCTGAGCGACGAGGCCGCCATGCTCACCGGTTCCATCGGTATGCTGCCGTCGGCGAGCCTCGGCGGCAAGGTGGGCATGTACGAGCCGGTGCACGGCAGCGCGCCGGACATCACCGGACAGGACAAGGCCAACCCGCTGGCCACCATCCTTACCGTGGCGCTGATGCTGCGCCACTCCTTCGACCAGGGCGCCGCCGCCGACTGCATCGAGCAGGCGGTGGAGCGGGTGCTGGACACGGGTTGCCGCACGCTCGACATCGCGGAGGGCGAGGCCGCGGTGGTGGGCTGCAAGGAGATGGGCGAGCGCGTGCGCCAGGAGATCGCGGCGAGCGCGGCGTAGGTTGTCCCCGGAACCAGGAGGGTTTCAGGCAAGGGAGAGACATGGGCGCTTTCAAGGACAAGGACACGTACAACGTGGCGGTGGTGGGTGCCACCGGCGCGGTGGGCGAGGAGATGCGCAAGATCCTCCAGGAGCGGCAGTTCCCGGTGGACACCCTGCGGCTGCTGGCGTCCGAGCGTTCCGCCGGGCAGCGCCTCGATTTCGGCGGCCGGCAGATCCGGGTGGAGGTGCTGGACGACGACTCCTTCGAGGATATCGACATCGCGCTGTTCTCCGCCGGCGGGTCCGTGAGCGCGCGCTACGCGCCGGCGGCGGTGGACGAGGGCGCCGTGGTCATCGACAACACCAGTTGTTTCCGCATGGACGAAGACGTCCCGCTGGTGGTGCCGGAGGTCAATGCGGAGAAGATCGGCGAGCACGTCCAGCGCGGCATCATCGCCAACCCCAACTGCTCCACCATCCAGATGGTGGTGGCGCTCAAGCCGCTGTACGACGCGGCGGGCATCAGCCGCATCGTTGTGTCCACCTACCAGTCGGTGTCCGGCGCCGGGCGTGAGGCCATGGAGGAGCTCGGCAGGCAGACCGCGGCGCTGTTCAACAGCGGCGACGTGGAATGCGAGAAGTTCCCGCACCAGATCGCGTTCAACTGCATTCCACACATCGATACGTTCCTTCCGGACGGCCACACCAAGGAAGAGCTGAAGATGATCCAGGAGACGCGCAAGATCCTGGACGACCCGGACATCCGCATCAGCGCCACCGCCGTGCGTGTCCCCGTCTTCTGCAGCCACTCGGAGTCCATCAACGTCGAGACCCGCACCAAGCTCACCGCCGGCGACGTCCGCGCGCTCCTGCGGGAAGCGCCCGGCGTGCTGCTCCAGGACGATCCGCAGGCCAACGAATACCCGCTGGCCACCGAGGCCACCGGCAAGGACGCCACCTACGTGGGGCGCGTCCGCGAGGACGACTCCGTGGACAACGGCATCAACCTCTGGGTCGTGGCCGACAACCTGCGCAAGGGCGCCGCCCTCAACGCCGTCCAGATCGCCGAGATCCTGATTCGCGACCACCACTGAACCCGCCGTCTCGACAGGCGTGAGGCCCTCCACGCCACGGATCGCACAGATGCGAAATGGCACCGGCGCGCCGAGTCGTCAGGGCGCGGGGAGGGGTTCTTGTCCATGAATATCCGACTGACCCTCGAATACGACGGCACGCGCTACCGGGGATGGCAGCTCCAGCCCGAGGGGCCGACGATCCAGGGCGTGCTGGAAGAGGCGCTGGCGGTGCTGCTCAAGGAGCCCGTGCGCGTCCACGGTTCCGGGCGCACCGACGCCGGCGTGCACGCGCTGGGGCAGGTGGCGAACTTCTCCTGTCCCGTCGACCGGGACCCGTGGCGCCTCCGGCGCAGCCTCGACGCCCTCACTCCGGACGACATCACGGTCAAGGCGGTGGAGGAGGTGGCGCCTTCCTTCGACGCGCGCCGCGACGCGCGCCGGCGCGTCTACGAGTACCGGCTGTGGAACCACTCTTGGCGGTCCGTGTTCCACGACCGCTACGCGTGGCATGTGTCGCGGCCGTTGGACGTGGACGCCATGCGCGCGGCGCTTCCCGCGCTGGAAGGAGAGCACGACTTCTCCTCGTTCCGCGCCGCCGGCTGCGGCGCGGCCACGCCGGTGCGGCGCGTCTACCGCAACACACTGTTCCAATGGGAGGACCACTGGGTGTACCGTATCGAGGCCACGGGCTATCTGCGCCACATGGTGCGCAACATCGTCGGCACGCTGGTGCAGATAGGGCTGGGGGAGCGGGATGCCGAGGATCTTCCGGAATTGATCGAGAGCCGCGACCGTACGCTGGCCGGCCCCACCGCTCCCGCGCGGGGCCTGTTCCTGACGGAGGTGTGTTACGACGTACGCCGAGGGACGCCTTGCCCGGCCGCAAGGTATCGTATAGAAAGCCCCAATCACTAATGAACCGAAGGTGGCCAAAGGGCCCTAACGGGAGATCGGGAGGTACGCACATGAAAGCAGCACTAGCGATACTATCGGTTGGCGCATTGCTTTTGGCCGGGGCAGGACCTGCCGCCGCGCAAAGCAAGCAGAACATCGCCTGGGGCGGTTCGAATCCGGGCGGTGTGATGTACTACATGGTCGGGGCCGCGGGCACCATCATCTCGGAGAAGCTGCCGCAATACAATATCACCCAGGTGACCACCGGTGGCTCCACCGAGAATGCCAAACGCATCATCAAGGGTGAACTCGACATGGGCATCGTATACGGCGCTCACGTTTTCATGTCGCAGAAACCCGAAGGGCCATTCAAGGGCGGCGCCAAGGGAACGATGTTCCGGGGCATCGCCAAGGCCTACAAGGGTCCGACCTACTTTGTCACCCTTCCCGGTTCGGGGATCAACACGGTCGCCGATTTGAAGGGCAAAAGAGTGGCCCTCGGCCCGCCGGGCTCGGGGACGGTGTTCAACTGCTCCAACATCGCGCGGGCGACAGGCATTCTCAGCAGTCTCAAGCCCAGTATGATGACGTTCGCGGACGCGGGTCGGGCGCTTGCCAATGGGCAGATCGACGCGCTCTGCCAGTCGTCGGCGCCGGCCGCGGCGGTCAAGGAACTGGCGGAGACCAAAGGCGCGGTGGTGCTGCCTTACACGGCGTCGGAAATGAAGGCCATTACTTCCAAGTATCCCTTCTACGTTCCGTCCACCATGCCGGCGACGACCTACAAGGGTGTCCCCGCGCGCGATCTTCCGTTTCTGACCGTTTACTGGGTGGCCCATGAGCGGGTCCCGGCGAAAGCCGTCGAGGACATATTGAACCTGGTCTATCAGGCCGACATCCGCGAGCGGCTCGCCGCCGGCCACAAGGCGTGGAAGCAGATGGAGCCCGACACCAAGAACTTCGAGGCCTTGGGCGTGCCCATGCACCCTGGCGCCATGGCCTACTACAAGTCCAAGGGACTTCAGTAAACACATTCCGACGATTCCGGCGGGCGGCCGCGTGGGATTACCGCGGCCGCCCGTTCCTTCTTCATCGCAAGCCCGGTCGGGCGGAGGAGAATAGACAGGGTGGCAGCCCGGGAGTCTTGGTTTGCCCCGGTCCGGGGTGGGCACCGCACGGTTTCCGGGCCGTTCGCCATTGCCTACGACT
>JAPOPM010000047.1 GCA_026712905.1 Deltaproteobacteria bacterium | reverse complement strand
CCGCACATCCACGCCGACGCCGTCATCGGCTGGGCATGGTCGGTGTTCAACGACTACGATTTCGAGGCCAATCCCCTGGGCTTCCGGCCGCGCACCCTGCGCGCCCTGGCGGGGGCGTGCCGCCGCATTCGCCACCTGCCGCTGGCGGATTCCGTGGGGGTGGACTTCCACAAGACGGGTTTCGCGCCGTACATCTCAAGCCTCGTGTTGGCCAAGGACCGCGCCGACCTGCAGCGCCTGGCCCGGGACCCGGCGCAGATGCCCTACCTCTACCACTTCGGCGAGCACCGTCCCGGCATGTACACGCTGGAGACGTCCCGGGCCGGCACCGGCCCCCTCGCCGCCATCGCCAACTACCGCCTGTTTGGCCGCCAAGGCCTTCAGGTGGTGCTGGGGCACATCGTGGAGATGGCCCAGCTTCTGCGCGAACATCTGGAAGGGCACGAAGGCAGCACCGTCCTCAACCGCGACAACTTCGGCACCGTGAACCTCTTCCGCGCCTATCCGCCCGACGTGGACACCTTCGCCATCAAGCGCCAGGAGTTCGAAGACCCCGCGTACCGCGACAGCCTTCTGGCAAACAACGACTTCAACCGCAAGGTCTTCCAGTACGTCCACTCCGAAGCCATGGCCGGCCGCGGCGTCGTCATCTCCGCCACCGACTGCTACCGCCGCACCGCCTACGGCGAGCCCATCTACGCCCTGAAATCGTATATCCTGTCCCCGTTCGTGGACGAAGCGGACGTCGAGGCCGTGGTTCACAAGATCATGGAGGCGCGGGAGAGGGTGGGGTAGGGCGGGTTCTCCTTACTCCCCATCCAACTCCCTGTGCAGCCACCGCAATATCGTCGGAAACACGTCCGGCGACTCCCCCATATGCCCGCCGGGGAAGAGGCGCATGGTCTTGGGGTCGCCGCATTCGAGGAGCATGAAGAAGTCCTCGATGGGGACTTGGAGGTCGTCCTTGCCGTTGACCAGGAGCATGGGGGCGCAGGGTTTGTCGAGGAGGCCCTGGTCCTTGAGGGAGAGGATGGGCATGATCTCGCAGAGTTCCTCGAACGTGCGCTTGCCAAAGAGGTTGGCGCGGGCCTCGATGAGGTCGAAGAGGTAGGACGAGGCGTTGCGCGACCTCTGTTGCCATTCGGGCTGGAAGAAGCCGTGGATGCCGCCGCCCCAGTTGACGGCGGCGCGCAGGCGCTCGGGCTCCACGTGGGCCAGCTTGGTGGACCAGTAGCCGCCGAAGCTGGCGCCGAGGGCGGCGATGCGGTCGGAATCCACTTCGGGCCGGGTGGCGAGGTGGTCCAGGGCCGTCGAGTAGACCTCGTGGGCGGTGTCGGAGGCGAGCATCGGGGACTCGCCGGTGCCCGGGCTGTCCATGATGAAGCAGCCCCAGCCCTCGGCGAGCATGGACTCGACGAAGCTGTGGCGCTCTTCTTTCCAGTTGTCGATGCCGCCCCAGTGCATGATGACCGGCGCGGGCCGCTTGGCGGGCAGGCGCAGGTAGCCGACGACCTCCTTGTCGCCCAAGGGCAGGGCGATGCGCTCCAGCGGGGGGTCGAAGTAGCGCGAGGCGGCGAGGTAGGTCTCGATGGTCTTGCGGTACGCCTCCTGCTTGCCGGGCGAGCTGGGGAAAGGATGGCGGGCGGCGCCGTACCAGGCGGCGGCCTGGAAGTAGGCCGACTTGGCGTCCTCGGCGTTGCCTTTCTCCTCTGCTTCCTTCGCGGTCTTTTCCCAGCGCGCGCCGGGCTTGCTCCAGGCTTCGGCCCAGGCGTCCGCGTCCATGCTGTTCAGTTCCGAGAGGGCTCCTTCGGCTTCCGCCGGGTCCATGAGGTGAAAGGGACTGCGGTTGCCCACGCGCTTGCGAATACGGTCCTTGATTTCGTCCAGAGTTGCGGCTGCGGCCATGATGATGGGTCCTCCGTGTTGCTGGGGTCGGTTGAGAATATCACGATTTCGTAATACACAGTAATTCCGTCGGGTGAAGCTCATGACGAAAGAAGACCTTTACATCCAGGGCATGGAAGCGTACGCCGATGATCGGGTGGACGAGGCCATTGCGTCCTACCAGGAGGCGCTGACCGAGGATCCCGAGTACGGTGACGCGCTGCACGCCCTGGCCATGGTTTACGCGAACACGGAGCGCGTGGACGAGGCCATCGAGATGGGCAAGCGTCTGGTGGAGGCGTGCCCCGACGATGAGTTGGCGCACACGAGCCTTTCCATCTTCTACCAGCGCAAGGGGATGATCGAGGAGGCCGAGGCCGTCGCCGCCAAGGCGCGCACCCTGGGATGGAAACGGCAGCTCACCGAGAACAAGTAACCGTCATCCACCGCGCGCGGTCGTCGCGGCCGCCGTCACGTCTTCATTGCACTCACAAACCACTCGGCCGTCCGCAAAGAAGGGATAAGCATGAATCTGGACAGCATCACCGTCGATTCGATCCGGGACTCGCTGCGCGAGCGCAAGTACATCTGCGACCGGAGCCTCGCCACCGTGGTCTATCTCTCGGTACGTCTGGGCAAGCCGATCCTGCTGGAAGGCGAGGCGGGGGTGGGCAAGACCGAGATCGCCAAGGTGCTGTCGGACGTGCTCCAGACGCGGCTCATCCGGCTCCAGTGCTACGAAGGGCTGGACTCCAACACCGCGCTCTACGAGTGGAACTACCCGAAGCAGATGCTGCGCATCAAGCTGGAGGAGATCGGCGCGGGCAACCGCGAGGCGGTGGAGACCGAGATCTTCTCCGAGGAGTACCTCATCAGCCGGCCGCTGCTGGACGCCATCCGCACCGACGGCGCCGAGCCCCCGGTACTGCTCATCGATGAGATCGATCGCGCGGACATGGAGTTCGAGGCGTTCCTCCTGGAAGTGCTGTCGGACTTCCAGATCAGCATCCCCGAGGTCGGCACCATCCAGGCCGCCAAGCGGCCGTACGTGTTCCTGACCTCCAACCGCACCCGCGAGATCCACGACGCCCTCAAGCGCCGCTGCCTCTATCACTGGATCGAGTACCCCACGTTCGAGAAGGAGTACGAGATCATCATGACCAAGCATCCGGAGATCCACACGCTCATGGCCGAGCAGATCTGCGCGTTCATGCAGCAGGTGCGGCAGATGAACTTCTACAAGCGGCCGGGGGTGGCGGAGACCCTGGACTGGGCATCGGCGCTGCTGCTGCTGAACCGCGGCGAGCTGGATCCGGAGGTCGTGAAGGAGACCGTGGGCTGCGTCTTCAAGTACCGCGAGGATCTGCACCACCTGGAGGAAGAGATCTCCGGCGACAAGCTCGACATGGACCGCATCCTCAAGGAGCCGGCCACCGTGGTGGGCGGGGGTGCCCAGTAACGCGGCCGTCCGCCCGGACTCGACATGGCAAGAGAAGTCAACGAGGAAGAGATCAGTCGCGCGGTGGAGCGCTACAAGCGCCTGCGTGGCCAGGGCACCATGGCCAACATGCTCATGTTCGGCCGGGTGCTGAAGGACCTGGGCTTCCGCCTCGGGCTGAGCCAGGTCATCGACGCCAACCGCTGCCTGCCGCTCATCGACATCCGCAGCCGGCCCGACTTCCACCGGACGCTGGCGGCAAACCTGCTCCACGAACACGAGGACATCGAGCTGTTCGACCAGGTGTTCGAGGCCTTCTGGCAGGCCGACATGGAGATAGAGCCGGCCATGGAGACCATGGAGGTGCCGGCCCAGAGCCCCGACGATGGGCTGGACCCCTCGGACGACAGCAGCGGCACGACGGAGGAGACCATCGCCGAAGAGCAGGGCGCTGCCGACGAGGGCGATCCGGACGCGGACCCGATGCTGGTGCCCACCTACAGCCCCAACGAGCTGTTGAACGAAAAGGATTTCAGCGAGATGGGCATCGAGGAGAGCCGGGCCGTGACCCAGGCCATCATGCTCATCGCCTCCAAGATCGCCACCCAGGTGAGCCGGCGCAAGAAGCGCGCGCGCCGGGGCACGGAGATCGACCCGCGCGGCACCATGCGGCGCAACATCAAGTACGGCGGCGAGCTGGTGGAGCTGGTGGCGCGCAAGCGGCGCATCAAGAAGACCCGCGTGGTGCTGCTGTGCGACGTGAGCGGCTCCATGGACTGCTACAGCCGCTTCCTCATCCAGTTCATGTACGGGCTGCAGAACGAGCTGTGGGGCGTGGAGACCTTCGTCTTCAGCACCACCCTGAGCCGCATCACCCATCTGATCCGCACCAAGAACATCGGCAACGCCCTGGAGAAGATTTCCAAGAGCGTGCTGGGCTGGTCCGGCGGCACCAACATCGGGCGCTCGCTGGAGATCTTCAACCGCGACTTCGCGGTCAGCATGGTCACGCACCGCACCGTGGTGGTGATCATCAGCGACGGCTGGGACCGGGGCGACGTGGGCGTGCTGGAGCGGCAGATGCAGGCCCTCAAGCGGCGCTGCGGCAAGATGATCTGGCTCAACCCGCTGCTGGCCAGCGAGAACTACGAGCCCTTGTGCAAGGGCATGCAGGCGGCGCTGCCGTACCTGGACCTGTTCCTGTCGGCGCACAACGCCAACAGCCTGGTCCACCTGGGCCACACCATGCGCCGGCTGGTGGCGTAACGAAGAAATATCACGTTCCGGTGTCGCCGCCCCGTTTGTCGACGGCCGGCCGGCACGAGGAGGCATCGATGGAGAACATCTACGACGACGTCAAGGAATTCCTCGACAAGGGCGAGACGGTGGCGGTGGCGACCATCGTGTCCACCAAGGGCTCGACCCCGCGGGAAGTGGGGGCCAAGATGGTGGTGACCGCCTGGGGCGAGATCCTCGGCACCATCGGCGGCGGCTGCGGCGAGGCCGACGTGCGGCGCGAGGCCATCGAGGTGGTGCGCACGCGCAAGCCCCGCACCGTGCGCGTGGACCTGCTGGACGAGATCTCGTCCGACAGCCCGGCGGTGTGCGGCGGCATCATGAACGTCTTCATCGACCCCTGGTGGCAGGACGGGGACGAGAAGGGCGCGTGAGGAGCCTGTCGCGGGTGCTGGAGCCGAACCGGCGCGTGACAAGGTGAAGGATGCATGGACGCACTGGTTGAAGAGCTGATCAAGATCAAGAGTGCGGGCGCGGGCGCCGTGCTCATCACCGTGGTGGAGTCCGACGGCGTCGACGGGCTGGACAGCGGCGCCAAGTGCCTCGTGCGCGACGGGCGCATCGTGCTCGGATCGGTGAGTGATCCGGGACTCGAGGAGAAGATCGTGCGCGAAGCCGCCGAGCGGTTGGCGGAGGAGCGCTCGCAACTGCTGTCGCTGGAGACCGCCTCGGGCGGCCAGGCGGACGTCTTCTTCGAGGTGATGCCGTCGCCGCCCAAACTCATCGTCGTCGGCGCCGGACACATCGCCGTGCCGCTGGTCAAGATCGCCAAGCTCATGGACTACCACGTGGTGGTCATCGACGACCGCATCCTCTTCGCCAACCGGGAACGGTTTCCCGAGGCCGACGAGGTGGTGGTGGGGGACATGGCCGAGACCGTGAAGAGCCTGGACATCACGCCCACCACCTACGTCGTGCTCATCACCCGCGGCCACAAGTACGACGAGCCGTGCCTGCGCGAGCTGCTGGACCGCCCGGCCAAGTACATCGGCATGATCGGCAGCAAGCGCCGCATCAAGGCGTGCTTCGAGCGCTTCAAGGAGGAGGAGCAAGTCTCCGAAGAGCTCATCTCCCGTGTGTACGCCCCCATCGGCCTGGACATCGCGACGGAAACTCCCGAGGAGATCGCCCTGGGCATCCTGGCCGAGATCATCAAGGTCCGGCGCGGCGGCAAGGCCCGGTCCCTGTCCCGGAAGTAGAGGGTTCTCTCCTGTCCACGCGTTCCCGCGACATTCGGGTAAAAGGAATGGTGTTCTCGGACCTGGGACGCGCCGGCGCGTTTCTGGCCGTGGAGTGGGTGCGGGAGGCCATTCGTGAGCAGGTCGGATTCGACCCTTACCCCGGCACCCTGAACCTGCGGGCGCACGGGGACGACCTGTCGCGCTGGCAAGAGGTCCGGCGGAACGGGGCAAGGAGCGTGCTGTCGTCACCCGATCCGGGTTTCTGCGGCGCCTTCCTCTACACGGGCTTTCTCGAAGGCCGGCCATCCGCGACGGGGCCGCGCGAAAGGGTCGCGGTGGTGGTGCCCGAGGTCAAGGACTATCCCGCCGACAAGCTGGAGATCATCGCCTCGGTCTCGTTGAAGCAGAACCGCTCGGTGCGGGACGGCGACGAGCTGACCGTGGTTTTCGGCGAGTAGGCACGTTTACAGGAGGTAATGCCGCATGCGTCGTGTCATCGTAGGCCTGTCAGGGGCCACCGGATCCATCTACGGAATCCGCATACTCCAGGTGCTGCACAGGATACCGGACATCGAGACCCACCTGGTCATGAGCAAGGCAGCCAAGATGACCCTCCAGGTGGAGACGCCGCACACGGTCAAGGAAGTCGAAGCCATGGCCGACATGGTGCACGACATCAACAACATCGGCGCGAGCATCGCCAGCGGCTCGTTCCGCACCGAGGGGATGGTCATCGCGCCGTGCTCCATGAAGTCCATGGGCGGCATCGTGATGTCCGTCGGCGGCGACCTGCTGGTGCGCGCCTCGGACGTCATCCTGAAGGAGCGGAAGAAGCTCGTGCTGGTGGTGCGGGAAACCCCGCTGCACCTGGGGCACCTGGAGAGCATGGCGCAGCTCACGCGCATGGGCGCGGTGATCTTTCCGCCGGTGCCCGCCTTCTATCACCGGCCCAAGACCCTGGACGACGTCATCAACCAGACCGTGGCGCGGATCCTCGACCAGTTCGACGTCGAGACCGACATGTTCCACCGCTGGGACGAGGAGTCCCTGAGCCGTTTCCCCGGCGACAAGGAATGAGCCGGAGCCGCGTTCGCGGGTGAGCGCCGCGCGTTCGCGCCGAGAGCCGCATGGCCGAACTCGAAGAACAGGTGCTGGAATACCTCCGCACACACAACACCATGACCCTCGGCACCTGCCGCGACGGCATGCCGTGGAACGCCACGGTGTTCTATGCCAGCGACGGACTTCAGCTCTACTTCTTCTCCTCGCCGGACTCGCGCCATTGCACCAACCTCGCCGACAACCCGCGGGTGGCGGTGACCGTCCAGGAGGACTATCAGGACTGGCGCGAGATCAAGGGAATCCAGCTCGAGGGCACCGTCGAGCTCGTGGACTCTGTCATCGCCAAGGGCAAGGCTCTGGCGGTGTACGCGCGCAAGTACCCGGGTATCATCAAGCTCTTCACGGACCCGGCGAGCGGCATCTACCACAAGGCGTTTCTCAAGGTGAAGTTCTACCGGGTGATTCCGGAGAGGCTGTACTACATCGACAACCAGCAGGGGTTCGGCAAGCGGCAGGAGCTGGCGCTGGGCGAGGGCGCGGCGTCGAGCTGACGCGGCTGAACCGGGATGGCGCGGCACCCTTCGCCGCGTCCGTCCGGAGAGGATGGTTTCATGTCACGACTGGTAGGCAAGGAGATGCCGGACGAACTGTTCGCGCTGATGAGCGGCAAGTCGGTCGAAGCCGGCAAGGTGTTCATCATGGCCACGGTGGACGAGAACGGCTGGTGCCACCCGGCCATGGGCTCCTACTACGAGCTGGTGGCCAAGAGCCCGGGGCGCATCCATCTGGCCGTGGGCAAGAACAGCACCACGGAGAGGAATCTCGTGCGCACCGGCGCGCTGACTCTGGTGGTCACGGACCACGGCCTGAACTACTACCTCAAGGGCAACGCCACGCGCACGCGGGAACAATTGGACGACACTCCCTTCGCGCTGTTCCAGGTGGAGCTTCACACCGTCCTGGAAGACCAGGAACAGGGAGTCACCATCGTCACGGGCGTTCGCTATGAATTGAATCAGGGCGGCAACGCCGGGTTCATGGGGCGGATACTCGACAAGGCGCTGGCGGCCTTGTCGGCGGCGCCGTGGGAGTAAGGGGCAGGGATGCGGCGGCGCGTGGCCGCCGCTTGCGTCCGCGCGGGCCGCGTGCTAGGCCCCGGATCGTCATTCCCGCGAAAGCTTGCCCTCGACCCCGATCGGGGGCGGGAATGACGATCTGGATGTGTGACAATTCAACCAGTCTTCTACGGCGCAGGCTCCTAGCCAGTCAGCGCGGTTCGTGTTAGCTACAGAAAACTGATCGCCAGTGGCGCGGGCGGTGCGCCGCCGCCGGCATTCGACCAAACCCCCAAGGAGGACCGACAGTATGGACCCGATCACGGACCCCATCGCCATCGACGTGCACGTGCACCTTTGCGACGAGCTGACCCTCAGCTCCAAGGGCGACCGCCCGAAGCAGATGGCCCAGTACTTCAAGCGGGAACGCAAGCCCGTGTCCATCGACGAGATGGCGGACGAGTACCGCGCGCGCAACATGATGGCGGTGATACAGAACACCACCGACGAGACCATCACGGGGCTCACCCCGGTCCCGAACAAGCACGTGGCCGACGGCGTTCAGCGCAACTCCGACGTTTTCCTGGGCTTCGGCGTCATCGACCCGTGGCAGCAGAAGGTGGCGTTGCAGGAGATCCAGCGCATCAAGGACATGGGGCTCCACGGCGTGGGCGAGATCAACCCGGCCCGGCAGCAGTTCTTCCCCAACGACACCCGCTTCTATCCCCTGTGGGAGGAATGCCAGAAGCTCGAGTTGCCGATCCTGTTCCACAGCGGCATGGCAGGCGCGGGCGCCGGCACCCCCGGCGGCATGGGCAACAAGCTCAAGTTCACGCAGCCCATCCACCTAGACGACGTGGCCGCGGACTTTCCCGAGCTGAAGATCATCTGCGCCCATCCGTCGTGGCCCTGGACGGCCGAGAGCCTCGCCATCGCGCGCCACAAGAGCAACTTCTACATCGATCTCTCGGGCTGGTCGCCCAAGTACTTCGCCGCCGAGCTGGTGCAGCAGGTGAACTCGATCCTGCAGGACAAGGCCATGTTCGGCTCCGACTGGCCGGCCATCGGCGTGGAGCGCTGGCTCGACGACTTCGAGAAGGTCCAGATCAAACCCGAAGTGCGCCAGAAGATCATGCTGGACAACGCCAAGAAGTTCTTCGGCATGAACTGATTTCCGTTGAGAACCGCGGAGGCGGCCGGCCGGCCGCCTCCGCATCCCCCGCATGAAGGAGATGGGGCTCCGCAATGGCGATCGAACTGATCAAGCCCGTTCCGCCGCCCGCCTCCCGCGGCTTCCAGATCATGGCCAAGCCCACCGGGGCGATCTGCAATCTGGACTGCGTCTACTGCTACTACCTTCAGAAGGAAGACCTCTACCCCGAGGCAAAGTCGTTCCGCATGGAGTCCGACGTGCTGGAGGATTACATCGCCCAGCACATCCAGGCCTCGCCGGATCCGGTCGTCGACTTCGCCTGGCACGGGGGGGAGCCCACGATCCTGGGTCTCGATTACTTCCGTGAGATCGTCGCGCTCCAGCGCAAGCACTGCCCGGCGGGCCGCCAGGTGCGCAACGGCATGCAGACCAACGGCGTCCTGCTGGACGACGCCTGGTGCCGGTTCTTCGCCGAGGAAGGCTTTTCCATCGGTCTCAGCATCGACGGTCCCGAGAAGCTCCACGACGAATACCGCGTCACCAAGGGCCAGCAGCCCACGCACCGGAAAGTCGTGCAGGCGTACAGGCGCCTCAGGGCCCACCGGGTACCCTGCGACGTGCTCTGCGTCGTTCACGCCGGCAACGTCGGCCACCCCACCACGGTGTACCGCTACTTCAAGAGCCTCGGCGCCGACCACCAGCAGTTCATCCCGCTGGTGGAGCGGGTGCCCGGGGATTCCTCGGTAGGCCCCCGCAGCGTGCCGTCCGAGGCCTTCGGCACGTTCCTGTGCGCCATTTTCGACGAATGGATCCGCAACGACGTGGGCCGGGTCACCATCCAGATCTTCGACGAGGCGGCGCGCACCGGCCTGGGCATCGAGCACGCCCTGTGCATCTTCCGGGAAACCTGCGGCGACGTGCCCGTGGTGGAGCACAACGGCGACTTCTACTCCTGCGACCACTACGTGGACCCCGAATACCGGGTCGGCAACATCCGCGACACCTCGGTAGCGCAAATGATCGACAGCGAGGCCCAGCGGGAGTTCGGGCGCGACAAGTGGACTTCGCTGCCGCGCTACTGCCGCGAGTGCGAGGTGCGCGCCCAGTGCAACGGCGGCTGCCCCAAGGACCGCTTCATCAAGACCCCCGACGGGGAAGACGGCCTCAACTACCTGTGCGCCGGCTACAAGAAGTTCTTCATCCACAGCCGCGGGCACCTGAGCACCATGGCCGGCCTGTGGCAGGCCGGCGAGCCTATCGAGAACGTCATGCGCCAGGTGCGCGAAGCAGATGCCGCCACCCGCCCCGCCGCCGGCCGCAACGACCCCTGTCCCTGCGGCAGCGGCCGCAAGTACAAGCGCTGCTGCATGCCCCGGTAGCAACCTCCCTGAATCGTCATTCCCGCGGAAGCGGGAATCCAGGGGTGGGGAGGCTGCGCCAAAATTGTTACAAAGGGTATCAATGAAGAACGGAACGGAACCGGCGACCTTTGCCGCCATCGACGTCGGTTCCAACGCCATGCGCATGAAGATCGTCGGGCTGGAGCCGGACGGGGCCGTCACGACCCTGTGCCAGCAGCGGGCACCGGTGCGTTTGGGCCACGAGGTGTTTCTCACCGGCTTCCTCAACGACGGGCTTATCCAGAAGGCGGTGGAGGCTTTCGGCGAGTTCCGCGACGCCATCGACAGGTGGAAGGTGCGCTCCACCCGCGCCATCGCCACCAGCGCGACGCGCGAAGCCATCAACGGCGACGTGCTGGTGGAGCGGGTTTACAGCCGCACGGGAATCCATCTGGAGCGTATCACCGGCGCGGAGGAAGCCCGCCTCGTGCAGCTCGCGGTCTCGCGCAAGCTCAACGTGCGCGACAAGACCGCGCTGGTCATCGACATCGGCGGCGGCAGCGTCGAGTTCGACATCATCGACCACGGCTCCATCGTCTACTCCAGCAGCCTGCGCCTGGGGGCGGTGCGGATGCACGAGACCTTCCTGCGCAGCGAGCGCGTCTCCGATCTCCAGGTGCTGCTCCTGCGCGCCTACATGGACCAGTTGGTGGAGGCCACCCTGAACGAGGTCAACGAGCACGAGATCGACCTCATCGTGGGTACCGGCGGCAACGTGGAGGACCTGGCGGCCCTCATCGGCACACCTTCCAAGCGGGAGGCCGAAGGGATTCCCGAAGACGTGCGCTTCATACCGCTGCGCGGCCTGCAGACCATGCTCAAGGAGCTGTCCCGGCTCAGCGTGGCGCAGCGCCAGGACAAATACGGCATGAAGCCGGACCGCGCCGACGTGGTGCTGCCCGCCACCATCGTGCTGAGCGAGGTGGTGAGCAAGGTGCTGGGCTCACACGGAATCTACTCGCCGGACGTGGGTCTCAAGGACGGCGTGCTGGTGGAGATCATCGACCGCTTCAAGCACTCCTGGGACACCACCTCGGAGGAAACCGAGATCATCAAGGCGGCGGCGACCCTGGGACAGAAGTACCACTTCCATCTCGGCCACGCGCGCCAGGTGCGCTACCTGTCGGAGCTGCTCTTCGACCAACTGAAGCCGCTGCACGGCCTGCCGGCGGAGGCGCGCATGCTGCTGCGGGTGGCCGCGACGCTGCACGACATCGGCGACTTCGTGAGCCTTTCCGGACACCACAAGCACTCCTTCTACCTCATCCGCAACTCGGACATCGTCGGGCTCGGGGGGCGGCAGTTGGAACTCATTGCCAACGTCGCGCGCTACCACCGCAAGGCCTTCCCCAACGCCCAGAAGCACGAACCGTTCCGTGCCCTGTCCGAGAGCGAGCGGGAATGGGTGGGCAAGCTCGCCGCCATCCTGCGCGTGGCCGACGCCCTGGACCACGAGCACCGCTCCACGGTAAACGATCTCAAGGTGCGCATACAGCGGCGCTCCGTGACCATCGACCTACAGTCCATGGGTCCGTGCCTGCTGGAACGCTGGCAGATGGATGAGAAGGCCCGCCTCTTCCAGGAAGTCTTCGGCAGGAGCATCGAACTGCTGGTGAACGGCCGGGACGATGACCGGGCGGCGTGAAGCGCCCACGGCGATGTGAATCCGGCATGTGATGGCGAACCGGCAAGCACAGCGAATGAAGGGTGTGCCCTACTCGGGCCTGCGCAAGATGATGATGCGGGCCGGAGAGCTGGGACGGGAAGGCAAGCCGGTGATCCATCTGGAGATCGGCCGGCCGGACTTCGACACGCCGGCGCACATCAAGGCCGCCGCCCGGCGGGCGCTGGAGGAGGGCGAGGTCCATTATACCTCCAACTACGGCGTGTCGGAGCTCCGCCACGCCATCGCCGGCAAGCTGCGTTCCGAGAATGGCCTGGAGTTCGACGAGAACGGAGAGATCGCGGTCACCATCGGCGCCAACGAGGCGGTCTTTCTTGCCATGATGGCGTTCCTCAACGAGGGCGATGAAGTGCTGGTGCCGGACCCCTCGTGGCTCAACTACTTCTACTGCATCACCATGGCCGGCGGCGTGCCGGTGAGTGTGCCGTTGCGGGCGGAAAAGGGGTTCCGCATGGACCCCGAAGACGTGGCCCGGTTGCTGACGCCGCGCACGCGCATGATGGTGGTCATGAGCCCGCACAACCCCACCGGCGCCGTGCTCGACTTGGGCCACCTGGAGGCGCTGGCGGCCCTGGCCAGGGAGCGCGACCTGCTGGTGCTGGCCGACGAGATCTACGAGAAGATGCTGTACGACGGCGCCGTGCACCACAGCATCGGCGGCCTGCCGGGCATGCGCGAGCGTACCCTGCTGGTGAACGGTTTCTCCAAGAGCTACTCCATGACCGGATGGCGCCTGGGCTACGTGGCCGCGCCGCGGGACCTCATCGACGTCATGATTCGCGTGCACCAGTACACGGTGATGTGCGCCACGTCCTTCGCCCAGTACGGCGCGGTGGCGGCCTACGAGGGGCCTCAGGACTGCGTGCACGACATGCGGCGGGAGTTCACCCGCCGCCGGGAGCTGATCCTGCGCCGGCTCCAGGCCATGGAGGGCATCGATTGCCCCGTGCCCGAGGGTGCGTTCTACGCCTTCCCGTCGGTGCGGCGCCTGGGGCATTCGTGCCAGGTGGTGGCCGAGCACCTTCTGGAGGACGCGTACATCGCCACGGTGCCGGGCAGCGCGTTCGGAAAGTACGGCACGGGGCACATCCGGCTCGCGTACGCCAACTCCTACGAGAACATCGAGGAGGCCATGGACCGCATGGAGACGAGCCTGGCGAAACTATAACGAGGGGATCCATGGCGAACATTGAACTGACGTTGGCGTGTGAGGACTACGACCGCACCCGTGCCCTCAAGGATGGGTTGGTGAAGCCCGACGGCATCGATCTCAACTACGTGGCGCTGCCCGTGGAGGAGATCTTCTGGCGCATGCTTCACTTTCACGAGTTCGACGCCGCCGAGATGTCCATGGGCGCCTATCACGTGGACGCCTCGCGCGGCCACCAGCCGTTCATCGCCATCCCGGTGTTCCCGTCGCGCATGTTCCGGCACCGCTGCATCTTCGTCAACGCGGCGTCGGGCATCGAGAAACCCGAGGACTTGAAAGGCCGGCGCGTGGGCGTGCCCGAGTACACCATGACCGCGTCCGTTTGGGTGCGCGGCATGTTGCAGCACGACTTCGGCGTGGAAGCCAAAGACGTGCACTGGATCCAGGGCGGGGTGGAGCAGCCCGGGCGCAAGGACCGCGTGCCGTTCGACGCTCCGGCCGGCGTCGAGATCGACACCGAGGAAGAGCGGACCCTCGACGACATGCTGGAGAAGGGCGATATCGATGCGCTCGTGTCGGCGCGCATGCCGTCATGCTTCGTGCGCCGCGCCCCCGGCATCACCCGGCTCTTCAAGGACTGCCGCGCCGCCGAGATGGACTACTTCCGCCGCACCGGCCTGTTCCCCATCATGCACTGCATCGTGGTGCGCCGGGAGATCCACGAGGCGCACCCGTGGGTGACCCAGAACCTCTACAAGGCCTTCTGCCAGGCCAAGGACCTGTGCGCGTCGCAGATATACGATACCAACGTGCTGCGCACGCACCATCTCTGGTACCTGTTCGAATACGAGGAGACGGTGGACCTCATGGGCGAGGACTACTGGCCCTACGGCTTCGAGAGCAACCGCAAGACCCTGGAGACCTTCCACTCCTACCTGCTGGAGCAGGGCGTGATCAAGAATCCCGTGGACCTGGAAAGTCTGTACGCGTCCAACACCCGGGAAGCGTTCAAGATCTGAGGGTCGGAACGAGAACGGTTGCGCGCCGGCACACCCGGTGCGCCTACTGGAACGGCATGCCGTAGGACGGACGCACGCGGAAGTAGTCGCTGACGTACTCGTTGGCGGGGTGGCGCATCAGGCGCTCGGCGGTGCCCACCTGCTCCAGGCGGCCCTCGTGCATGAGCGCGATGCGGTCGGCCAGTTCCAGCGCATCCTCCAGGTTGTGGGTCACGAAGAGGGTGGTGAGGCGCTGGTCCCGGTGGAACGAACGGATCTCCTCGCGCACCCGCCGGCGGTTGGGCGGGTCCAGGTTGCTGAGGGGCTCGTCCATGAGCATGATCTGCGGGAACGTGGTCATGGCCCGGGCCAGGGCCACGCGCTGTTGCTGTCCGGCGGACAGTTCCGGGGGCTTACGATCGAACAGCCGTTCCTCGATGTTGAGGGCCTTGGCCAGTGGCCGGATCAGTTCGCGAATGGCCTCGACGGACCACTTGCGGATGCGCAACGGCAGCGTCAGGTTGGCGTATTTGCGGTCCTCGAAGACGCGCATGTGGGGCCACAGCGCGTAGCTCTGGAAAATGAGCTGCACGTCCCGGCGCCCGGCGGGCACGTCGTTCACCGGTACGCCGCCGATGAGCACCTCGCCCGTGTCCGGGGTCTCCAGCCCGGCGATGATGCGCAGCAGGGTGGTCTTGCCGCAACCACTCTCCCCGATGATGACCAGGAACTCGCCCTGGTCCACTTCGAGATCCAAGCCGTCCACGGCCGTCACCGATCGGAAGCGCTTGGTGATGTTGCGCAGCACGAGGTTCTTCACGCGGCCATGGTAAGGCAAAGGCCGAGGTAAGACAATCACCCATGCACAAGTCCAAGGAAACGATACAACGCCTTATACGCGCCAGCATGGGCGAGGTGAAGGCCGACCTCGTCGTGACCGGAGGGCGGCTGATCAACGTCTACAGCGGCGAGGTGCTGGAGGGCGTGGAGATGGCCGTGAGCGAGGGGCGCGTCTGTTACCTCGGCCCCAGCGCGGACCATACCCGCGGCGAGGAAACCCGGGTCATGGATGCTCGCGGCCGCTGGGTCGCGCCCGGTTTCATCGACGCGCACACCCACATCGGCCACTTCTGCCGCCCGTTCGAGCTGCTGCAGGCGTACTTGCCCCACGGCACCACCGCGCTCATGGCCTCTTGCGACGAGCACACCGTGGCCTTCGGCCTCGCCGGCATGCGGCTCTTCCTGGACGAGGTGGCGTCCCACCCGCTCCGGGTTCACACCCTGATCTCCATGGCCGCGCCGCAGGACCCGTTGCTGTGCGAGACCGAGTCGCTGTCGGACGAGGAGGTGGAGGAGGTCCTCCGCGACCCCAGGGTACTGGGCCTGGGCGAGGTGGTCTCGTGGCTGCGCCTGGTGCAGGGTGACCCGGACCTGGCGGCGCGCATCGACATGACCCTCAACCAGGGCAAGATCGTCCACGGCCATACCGCCGGGGCGCGGGACCGCCGCCTCAACGCCATCGCCGCCGCCTCGGTGTCGTCGTGCCACGAGCCCATCAACGGCGAGGACGCGCTGGCGCGCCTGCGCCTCGGCTACTGGACCATGCTGCGCGAGGGCTCCTTCCGGCAGGACCTCGAAGCCACCCTCAAGCCGCTCCTGGCCGCCGGCGTGGACACCGGCCGGGTGATCCTGGTCACCGACGGCATGGCCCCCGACGACGTCGCGACGCACGGCCACATGGACCACGTCATCCGCCGCGCCGTGGCGTGCGGCCTGAGCCCCGTGCGCGCCATCCAGGCCGCCACGCTGCACCCGGCCACCTACTCCGGTCTGGAACAGGACATCGGCGGCCTCGCGCCGGGCCGGTTCGCGGACTTCGTATTGCTGGACGACCTGGACACCGTGCGCGTCGGCGCCACCTACGTCGGTGGCGAGCCCGTGGCCGAGGCCGGCGAGTCGAACGTGGACATCGTTCCGCCGAGCTTTCCCGACGGCATGGGCCTCAAGACCGCCTTCCGTCTGCCCGTGACCGCCGAGGACATGCGCATCCGTTGCGAGGCGTCCCGCGCCCGCATCCGCGTCATGGACCTGATCAACCAGACCATTACACGGGAACGCGTCGTCGAGGTTCCGTGCGCCGGCGGGGTCCTCTCCGCGGACGTGGAAGCCGACCTCCTCAAGGTCGCTGTCTTCGACCGCCGGGAAGGCTTCAGCCCCGCCTTCGGCTTCCTGCGCGGCCTGGGGGCCGACATCGGCGCGGTGGGCACCACCGTCAACCTCGACGAGTACACACTGCTGGTGGCCGGCTCCAGCGACTACGACATGGCCTACTGCGCCAACGTGCTGCTGGAATCCGGCGGCGGCATCGCCGCCGTGGACAAGGGTCGTGTTCTCGAACAGATCCCATTTCCCATCGGCGGTCTCTTTTCCCTGGAACCCTGGCGCGAGGTGGGCGAGCGGCTCGCCGCTGTCCAGCAGATCCTGAAGGACCGCGGCAGCGCGTTCCCCAAGCCCCTCTACGCCCTGTGCTTCCTCACCTTCGTGACCCTCCCCGAACTGCGCATCACCGGCCGCGGCTTGGTGCGCGCCAAGGAACGGTGTCTCGTGCCGCTGTTGGCGGAGTGACGTCGGCCAGCCTCAACGTAGCCCGTCCAGGTACATCGGAGACTTCCGGCGTGGTTCGCCGTCGTCCTCCGTCTCACTCGAACAGTTCGAACGTACCGCGCACGCCGGCGTGGAAGCCGATGCCGGTGGTCCGGTACCCGGGGATCTCCTCGTAGTCCTTGTCGAAGAGGTTGTCGATCCGCCCGAACAGCTCCATCTGTCTGCCGAGCTTGTAGTTGGCGGCGACGTTGACGAGGACGAAGTCGTCGATCATCACGGGATCGGTCGTGCGGTTGAGCTGTTTCCCATTGTAGTCGATGCCGAGATCCACGGCCGCCCTGCCGTCCAGGAAACCGTAGCCGAGGTTGACGCTGGCTACGTGCTCGGGCCGGCGCGGGAGCGGTTGACGGTCCGGGTCCTTCGCGTCGGTGTACGTGTACTGGGCGGACAGGCTCAAGCCGTCGGCGGGCTTTGCTCTCGCGATGAGCTCCAGGCCGCGAATCCTCGATGTCCCTCCCAGGTTGTCGTAGTAATCGTCATCGCCCGTTTCGGGGTTCTGCCAATCGTAGGGGGTGCCGGCGTCATTCCAGTAGATCAGATTCGTCGGCCGGTTGTTGAAATACGTCAGGTCCAGGGAGAGCCGGCCTTCCAGCAGGTTCTGCTCCACGCCGAGGTCCCATCCCTTGCTCTCCTCGGGCTCCACATCAGGGTTCGGGCCGATGCGGCCGAACTGTTGGAACAGGTGTGACAGGGTAGGGTTCTTCACGCCCGTGCCGTAGCCGCCGTGGAAGCGCGTGCCGCTTGCGTCGACCACGTACGCCGCCGTCACCCGGAACGTCGTCGTATCCTTGAAGCGTTCGTTGTCGTCATATCGGGCGCTGCCGGATAGAAAGAGTTGTTCCCACAATCCGAGTTGGTACTCGCCGGAATAACCGTGGTTGGTGACTTCGGAGGCGCCGCCGCCGGACTTCTGCGAGTCCTTTTCCTGCTCCGCGACGAAGGTCACTGCGTGGCTCGCGTCGGGCACCGCGGTTGTCTCGAAGAAGAGGTTCGTTTCGTAGTCGAACCGTGTCTTCCTGCCGTCGTATTCATCCGTTCCCCAGCGGCTGACGACGGTCCTCCTCTTGCGGTGCACGGCCGCGCCCAAGGCATGCCGCCAATCCCCCTCGAGCAGGCTGTACTGCAACCGCCCGCGGCCCATGGCTTGGTCCGAGTCGGTGCGGTCGTCGTTGTCCGTCGGCACGTTGTCCGTTTCCACTCTCGCCTTGACGTAGCGGCCGGTGAACTCGAACTGCAGGTCGTCGGCGGGTTGCAGGCCGAGCCTGGCGCTATAGGTCCGATTCCGGTACCCGTCCTTCTCGTCTCCCGCGGCGATGGATATGCCGGAGGTGCGGAGGTCCGCCGCGCCCAGGGAGAAATGATGGCCGTGGCCTCCGCCTTGGATGCCGGCGGACACGCTGCCCGTTCCGAACGAACCGCCCTCCACGCTCACGTTCCCCGTAACCGGCCCGCGTCCCTTCTTCGTCGTGATGTGGATCACGCCGCCGATGGCGTCGCTGCCGTAGAGGCCGCTCTGCGGACCCCGGAGAATCTCGATGCGCTCGATGTCCGCGGCCAGCAGGTCCGCGAAGTTGTAGATGGCCCCGCTGCTGCTCGGGTCGTTGACTTTCACGCCGTCGATGAGGACCAGGGTGTGCCCGTGCTCCGACCCGCGGATGCGCACCGCGGTCAAGGTGCCCATGGTCCCCGAACGGTGCACCGCGATACCGGGCACGTCCCGCAGCAGGTCGGACAGGACGCGTACCTGCTTGCGCTCGATCTCCTCGGCGGTGATGACCGTGACCGCGCTGCCCACCGCCTTGGTTTCCAGCGGCACCCGGCTCGCCGAGACCACGATCTCGGGAAGCTGCTCGACATCTTGTCGGTCGTCTCCCGGCGGTGACTGGGCCGCGCCCGGTTGAAAAGTCAGAATGAGAGAGAGGGTGAGGACACCCGTGGTCAGCAACTTCATGGCAATCGTCCTTTCCCGCGAAGGCGGATTGTGGATGGAAAACGGACAGGTTTCCTGGCTCGGGCTTCCTGGCAGGCCGCTGCGGCTGCCGTCCTACTCGCCGCGCCTTCCCACCCGTCATGCGGGCAGTGGCTCGATCCGCGGTTTTCGTAGCCGTTACAGTTGCGGGGCAGCAGGGGATTCACACCCCTTTCCCTGGCATCCGTTTTTCAGGCTTTTGTCTGTGGCGGATACGGATCTCTTCGTTACGGTCTCATCGACGAACCTCCTCCAATCTGAACGCTACGGGGATCCGTACCCAGCTCGACAAGGGCGCGACCCCGCGCCGCGCCGCGTGGAACCGCCAGCGCCGCACCGCCTTCACGGCGGCTTCGTCGAGAATGTCGAAGCCCGACGTGCGTTCCACCGCGACGCGGCCCGGTGCGCCGTCCGGGTTGACGAGCACCTTGAGCAGCGTTGTGCCTTCCCAGCCGGCGCGGCGCGCCTTGCGCGGATAGCGCGGCTTGACGGTCCGCGCGTAACGGACCGGGCTGAACTCCCCACCGGCCGTGACCTGCGCCGCGGGCGTGCCGCGAGCCATGTCGCGCGCGCCTTCGGCTTCCTGGTCCGAAGGGACGGTGCCGGCGTTCAATGGATCTGCCGCCGCACCATCAGCGCCTTCCACCGTGTCCGGCTGGGCGGGCTCCTCTCTCCGTACCAGGGCTCGCGTTCGCCGCGGTTTCGGCGCCGGTTCGGTGCGAGCGGGCGTGGCCGCGACCGGTTTCGTCCGACTCGGTTCGGTGGCTGGCTTGGGCCGTGTCGCCGCCACCACGGGCTTTGATGCAACCGGTGTGGCTTTGGACACGCGTGCCGGCGGCAGGGGCTCGGCGCGCGGCGGCTGCGATGTGACGCGCCGCGGGTCGGTCCGTGCCTGGCGCGCCTTCCCGTGTCGTTTGGTCTGTTCGTTCCGCGGTGGCGACCGCTTAACGGCATCGCTCGCGGGCGCCCCGACGAACCGCACCCGCACGAGCAGCAGGTCGTCCGCGTCCGCACCCCCGGCGCCCATGGGCAAGGGCACCCACAACAGCGCGGCGTGGAACACCGCGGACCCCAACAGGCAGTACAGAAGACGGCGCACGTCGTCCTCGGCGATCCGGGGCCGGTCAGAGAGGACCGGGCCCGACGGAAGCGGGAACGAGCGCGGCTATGGGTTGAGTGCTGATGGCGAGACCCCCTCTCTCCTCGGAGAGCACGGTTGCGTCGTGTCCTCAGGTAGGTCTCCTGGCTCATGGGCTGGCCGCGTGGACCGCCTTGCCGCCTTCCCGTTCCTACGTGGGGAACAGTGGCACCCTGGCAAGGGTTCCCATCTACAGTGGCGGGACCGCACCGGCTTTAAACCGGTTTCCCTGTTATCCCCTAAGGGACCTGAGGACCGGGCGGCCGGAAGGGCCGCCCCTGAACTAGTGTCCTGTCCGGTTCATTCGAAAGAACCGGACAGGACACTAGGGTATGTAGTCGCGCGGGGAGACCTTGTCAAGACGGAGAGTCTCCCCGATGAGCGAGGCTCCGGACCGGGTGGAGCCTACCCCACGCCGGCTGCCTTCATGTCGTCGATGTAGGCCTTGAACCCTTCCTCCACGGTGTACTCGGGCTCCCAGCCGAGCACTTCCTTGGCGCGGGTGACGACCATGGGCTGCTTGGAGGAGCGCGGCGGCTTGCCGGGAATGATCTCCACGTCCAGCTTGGGCAGGAGCCCCTGAACCAGCGAAACCAGGTCGTCGAAGGTGACCACCACGCCGGTGCCGATGTTGAAGGTAGTCTCCGCCGGGGCCGGGATGGTGGCGGCCAGCTCGAGGGCCCGGCCCACGTCCTTGAAGTAGACGTATTCGAAGTCGCGCGTGGATTCCTGCGGGATGTGGGCGACGCGGCCGGTGAGGCCGGATTCCACCAGGTTCTGCAACATCTCGCCTCCGGCCGAGCCGCCCGCGAAGTGGCCGAAACCGAACACGTTGGCCAGCCGCAGCACGATGAGCTCGAAGCCGTAGAGTTGCTGATAGGCCTCCACCATGAGCTCCTTGGCCACCTTGGAGTTGCCGTAGGCGTTGCCGTCGCCCCGGTTGAACCCTTCGCCGATGGCCTCGTCGCCCTCCATGCGGCGGTTGTACACGCCCATGGTGCTGATCTGGATCAGCCGCTTGACGCCGGTGAGGCGCACGGCCTCGGCCACGTTGACCGTGCCCATGACGTTGATCTGGAGACCGCTGTAGACCGGATTGGCCACCGCGCCGCCGATGAGGCCGGCGGTGTGCAGCACCGTGTCCACGTTGTGGGTCTGCATGGCGTCGATCAGCCCGGGCAGGTCCCGGATGTCGCGCTTCAATACGGTTACGTCGACCTTGCCCAGCTTGCGTTCGAGAAAGTCCATCCTCGGCGCCATGTCGTAAAAGACTATTTTCTCGCCCCGCTGCAGCGCGCGCTGCGCGAAGGCGGTGCCCACCAAGCCGATGCCGGTAATCAGAGTGCTCATCCAGGCTCCCTTCTCGTCAGGTGTTGTTGCACAAGTACGTGCATCAAGCCCGCCGGGCTGTCAAGGCGCGTTGCCGGAAGACCGCGGACCCGAAGGGGCGGGCGGGTGGTTGTCCGTTGGGCGTGGGCACCGTCCGCGGCCGTCATGCCGGCCCGCTCACCGCCACCAGCCAGTCGTCCGCGATGCGCCGGACCGTGGCGCGCACCTCGTAGACCTCGGCCATGCGCTCGGCCGTGAGGGTCTGTGCCGGTGGGCCGTCCGCGACGATGCGACCGTCGCGCATCCACGCCAGCCGGTCGGCGAAGCGCGCGGCCAGGGCGGCCTCGTGCAACACCACCAGGGCGCCGTTGCCGGCGTCCGTGTAGGCGCGGATCAGGCTCAGGACCTGGTACTGGTGGAGCGGGTCCAGGGCCTCGGTGGGCTCGTCGGCGAGGAGAATGGGCGCTTCCCCCGCCATGGCACGGGCCATGTGGGCGCGGCACAGCTCCCCGCCCGAAAGGGTATCGCACGGCCGGTCGGCGAGCCGTTGGAGGTCACAGGCGGCCAGCGCGCGTTCCACGGCGCCGGCGTCTTCGTTCCCCAGCCGTCCGGGCGAGGCGCCATGGGCGAAGCGCCCCAGGGCCACCATGTCGCGCACCCGCAGGGGCCAGGCCAGCGACCGGGACTGCGGCAGATAGGAGAGGCGGCGGGCGCGCTCGGCGGGGGCGAGAAGGGCCGGGTCGTCGCCGTCCAGCCGGACGCTGCCCCGGCGGCGGTTCACGAGGCCGAGCACGGCTCTCAGCAGCATGGTCTTGCCGGCCCCGTTGGGACCAAGCAGCACCACGAGCTCCCCCGGCATCACCCGCAGCGACGCGCCGCGCAAGACGTCATGCTGTCCCAGGGTCACTTCGATGTCGCGCGCGCACAGCTCAGCCACGGGTCACCCGCCTTCTCGCGGCGATCCAGATGAACACCGGTGCGCCCAGGAGCGCCGCCACCACCCCGAGCTTCAACTCGGCGTCCGTCGGCGCCACCCGAACGCCGATGTCGGCCAATACCAGGATCAGGCCCGCCAGCAAGGCCGACGGCGCCAGGGTACGGGCCGGGTCGTGGTTCACCAGGGGCCGCACGAGGTGCGGCGCCACGATGCCGACGAAGCCGATGGCGCCGGCGATGGCCACCGCCGCACCGGTGGCGAGACCCGCGCCCAGCACCACCAGCCGGCGGGTGCGAGGAAGGTCGACACCCACGCCCGCCGCGCCCTCCTCGCCCAGGGTCAAGGCGGAGAGTCCGCGCCGCCCGGCGAAGAGGATCGCCAGGCCCGCCACCAGGAACGGGGCCGCGGGCAGCAGGTCGTCGAAGCTCCGGTTGGCGACCGTCCCGAGCATCCAGTTCAGCATGTCCGACAGGGAGAACGGGTGCGGCGCCAGATTCATCAGCAGCGCCGTCAGCGAACCGGCAAAGCTCGACAGCCCGACCCCCACGAGGATGAGCGTCACCACCGAACCCACTCTCCGGGCCGCCGCCGTCAGAACGGCGGTGGCGGCCAACGCGCCCGCGACGGCGGCCATGGGCAACGCGAGCGCGCCGGCGCTGGCGATCCCGTAGTAGATCACCGAAGTGGCGCCGAGGGCGGCGGCGGCGGAGACGCCCAGGACGCCCGGCTCGGCCAAGGGATTGCGCAGAAGCCCTTGCAGCGCCGCGCCCGACGCACCCAGCGCGGCGCCCACCACCAGCGCCGCCACCGCTCGCGGCAGCCGGATCTCCCACACCACGACGCGGTCCCCGACCGATCCTCCTCCCGCCAGGGCGGCAAGAATGCGGTCCACTCCCAGTGATGTGGAACCCACCAGGCACGCCGCGGCCAGAGCCGTGAGGACCGCTGCCGCCAGCACCAGGAGCACGCCCCGGTCCGTCACGGCTCGGCCCGCGTCGACGCCCCGCGGCGGAGGGTCGCCAATGCCGCGACGGCGTCGGCCACGAACCAGCCGCCGCACGATGTGGTGGCGCCGTCCAGGGCAGCGAGGGGAACGGCGCGTAGGGTGCGCCGGACCACGGGATGACGGAACGAGGTCCAGGCGTCGTCGTGGTTGGTGCCCTCGCCGAAGTCGGCCCGGGCCACGAGTGCCGGGGTGTCGTAGGCCAAGGCTTCCAGTGGAATCGGCTGCCAGCCCGACCGTGATTGGAAGTTATCGAGACCCGCGGCGGTCAGAACGTCGTGCACGAGAGTGCCGGGGCCTGCCGAATAGCCGGCGGGCGTCATGTACAACGCGTGCGCTTCCGGGCCGGGCATGCGCGCCGCGCGCAGCCGCGCGTCCATCCCGGCGATCAAGGCTTCGCCTCGTTCCGGCAACCCGAGCCCCCGGGCGGCGTGGCGGATCACCGCCCGCGCGCCGGCGATGTCGTCCGCGAACGGGATCTGCAACACCGGCACGCCGGCCCGCTCGAAGAATGTCCGCGCGTTGGGGCCGCCGCCGTACGAGCGCACCACGAGGCCCGGCTTGAGTGCCAGCACGTCTTCAGCCCGTGGACGAACCCTGGGCAACCCATCGGCGGCGGCGCGCATGTATGAGAAGGCCGCCCCGGCGTCGGGCGAGACCGCCAGGATGTCCGCGCGGTCGGCGAGTCCAAGCACGAACTGGTCCGCGCAGTAGTCCAGGCTCACGATGCGCCGGCCGGACGACTTGGCCGGGGGTGGGGGTTGGCAGGCGGCGAGAAAGAGGCATGCGACCAACGCGCCAGGCAATATCGTCATCTGTAGCTGTTGCTTGAAATCCGCGTACATGAGTGGTTCGGCCTTACGGTTCGGCGGCAAGCGTTTGCCCCGTTCGCATCATGAGGAACCATGCCTGTCCGGCCTTTGTATTGGAAACGTGGCGGCGTCTCAATGTCCGGAACCGGCGGAACCGGCCGGAATGAGCCGGAAATGCTGGGACGGCCCGGAGCACGTGCAGCGCACGGCCGATCCAACGGTGTGGTTTGTCGTGTCATCGAACATGGGCTAGACTCGCCGCACTATTTTCCCCGGGAGGGCTACAGGAACATGATCATTCCCACGGAACCCATCGGCAGCATTCCCCGGCCGGGCTATCTCATCGACGCCATGGGCGCGCACGGCGCCGGCCGGCTCGACGACGCGGGGCTGGCCCAGGCGATGGACCAGGCGGTGGCGGAGACGGTGGCGGCCATGGAGGCCACGGGGTCGCCGGTCATCACCGACGGCGAGCAGTCGAAGCCGAGCTTCGCCACCTATCCGCTGGCGGGGCTCGGAGCGCTCGCACCCGACGGGGTCGTGATCCCGTTCGAGGACGGACACACGCGGCAGCTCCCGCGCCTCACGGCGGGTCCGTTTCGCTACACGACCTATTCCGGAGCCTACGTGACCGCGGCGAAGCGGCATGCCAGCCGGCCGGTCAAGCAGGCGGTCATCGCGCCCTCCGCCATCAGCCTGATCTACCCCCAGGACGGCATCGACGGCTACTCGCGCGACGCCTTCATCGCCGACCTCGTGAACGAGTGCGAGAAGGACATCCGGTCGGCGTTCGAGGCTGGCGCGGACAGCGTCCAGATCGACTTCACCGAGGGACGGCTGTGCTGCAAGCTGGACCCGTCGCGCGGGTTGCTGAAGAACTTCGTGGCGCTCAACAACACGGTGCTGGAACGCTTCTCCGAGGCTGACCGTGGCCGCATCGGCGTGCATACGTGTCCGGGCGGCGACCAGGACTCCACGCATTCCGCGGACGTGGACTACGCCGAGTTGCTGCCGGACCTGTTCGCCATCAACGCCGGACGTTTCTTCGTGCAGATGGCCAGCGAAGCCGACCGCCCGCGCGTTCTCGACATCATCGCCCGCGAACGCCGCGCCGGCCAGATGGTGTTCGTCGGCGTCACCGATCCCATCGATCCGGGCGTCGAGAGCGCGGAAGAGGTCTGCGAGCGCATCCTGGAGGCGGCGAAGCACCTGGGGACGGACGCGCTCGGCGCCACCGACGACTGCGGCTTTTCTCCCTTTGGCGATGACGTCTCCACCGCGCGCGATACCGCTTTCGCCAAGATTCGCGCGCGGGTGGAGGGCGCGAAGCTGGCGGGAGAGCGGCTTGGATGACGAGACTCACGCCGTTCTCGCGCCTACCGGAAGGTGACTCGTGTTCCATGTCCCGCCCGTCTCCCACGCGCTCGACGACGCGATCCAGCGCGCCATCGACGGCAAGACCAAGCCCCCGGGCGCCCTGGGAGTCCTGGAGACCGTCGGCGCGCAGGTCGCGCGCGTTCAGAACACCCTGACTCCGAGGCTGCGCCACTGCCGCCTTACCATCTTCGCCGGCGACCACGGAGTCGCCGCGGAGGGTGTGTCTCTCTACCCGCAGGCCGTGACCCGTCAGATGGTGGCGAATTTCCTTGCCGGCGGCGCGGCCGCCAACGTGTTCGCACGCGCCAACGGCGTGGACCTGCAGGTCGTGGACGCCGGGGTCGCCGGCGACCCGATGGAGGCGCCGGGGCTCGTGTCCCGGCGCATCGCCGCGGGCACGCGCAACTGCGCGGTGGAGCCGGCCATGTCCCCGGAGCAATGCGAAGAAGCGCTGAGCGCGGGCGAGGAGCTCGGCGCCGCGGTGGCGGCGGACGCCGCGGCCTTCGGGGAGATGGGAATCGGCAACACCTCCTCGGCTACGCTGGTGGCCCACAAGCTTACGGGCGCGGGTTTGGACTCGCTCGTGGGGCGTGGAGCCGGCCTCGACGACGCCGGCCTGGAGCGAAAGCGTGAGGTCCTGGAACGCGCGGCCCGGCGCACCGCCGCGCGGCTCGACGGCCAGGACGCCTTGCGCGAATACGGCGGCTTCGAGATGGCCATGATGGCCGGAGCCATGCTGGGGGCGGCCCGTGCCGGGGCGGTGGTGTTGGTGGACGGTTTTATCGCCGGCGCGGTCGCGCTGGCCGCGGTGCGGTTGACGCCCGCGTTGCGGGACTACCTCGTCTTCGCCCACCGCTCCGCCGAGCACGGCCACGGTGCGGTGCTGCTGGCCTTGGAGGCGCGCCCATTGCTGGCCTTCGACATGCGCCTCGGTGAAGGCACCGGCGCGCTGCTCGCCTGGCCGGTGCTCAAGTGTGCGGCGGCCATGCTTTCGGAGATGGCGAGCTTCGAAAGCGCCGGCGTGAGCGGTCCGGTGTGATGGGCCGCCCTTCGACTTCGCTTCGCTACGTTCAGGACGAACGGATGTCCGTGTTTCCCTGGGGGATGGCGCGAGGTGCGTGAACAATGGGCGGTGTTCCTTATGGCGGTCCAGTTTCTCACGCGAGTTCCGGTGTCGTCGGCCGATCTCTTCACGGAGGCGCGCCTTGCGGCCGCCGTGCGATACTATCCGCTGGTGGGCGTCTTGGTGGGCGCGGTCGCGGGCGCGGTATTCTGGCTCGCGCACCTCGTCTTTCCGATCACCCTGGCGGTCGTGCTTGCCACCGTAGCGTCGCTGTGGGTCACCGGCGCGTTCCATGAGGACGGATTCGCCGACGCCTGCGACGGGCTTGGCGGCGGCGCCACGCGCGAGCAGGCGCTGGAGATCATGCGTGACAGCCGCCTCGGCACCTACGGCGCGTCCGGCCTCGGCCTGTTGCTGGCCATCAAGATACTGGCCCTGGCGGCGGCGCCGGCGGTGGTGATCCCGTGGCTCCTGGTGGCGGCCCACGCCGCGAGCGGCGCCTCGGCCGTGATTGCCATTGCGACGGGCCGGTACGCGAGGGAGGCCGGCGCGGCCAAGCCGGTGGCGGACGGCGTGGCTTCCGTGGGCCTGGCGCTGGCGCTGGCCACCGGGGCCGCGGCTGTGGCGCCGTCGTGGCATCTGGCGTCGCCGGTCGCGATGCTGGCCGCACTCGCGGGGCTTGTGCTCGGTCACCTTGTCATGCGCGGGTTGTACGAACGAAAACTCGGCGGATATACCGGGGATTGCCTCGGGGCCGTGCAACAGACCAGCGAGGTGGGGTACTATCTCGGTGCCGTGGCGGTTCTGTAGCGTACGAAAGGACCGGCATCTCCGCATTCCAGGGTGTGTCGGACTCCGCTGGAGAAGATGTGGCACCCACGACCCGGAAGTGTCATTCCCGCATTCCAGGGTGTGCCAAAACGTCGTCCGGGCAAGAATTGGCGCCAATTCCCCAAGCCGTCAATTGGCGCCAACCCCCCAAGTCGTCAATTGGCGCCAACCCTCCAAGTCGTCATTCCCGCGGAAGCGGGAATCCAGGGGCGGTGGAGGGGCACTACAGCGGCGTTGCCCCGCCTCCCACCCCTGGATTCCCGCTTCCGCGGGAATGACGTTCCGATACGTGGTCGCCTCACGGGTTTTGACACAGCATGCTTCTGCGGGAATGACGTTCCGTTTACGTAGTTGCCTCATGAGTTTCGACACCGGCTGTTCCGCGGGAATGACGTTCCGTTACGTAGTCGCCTCACGGATCTTGACACAGCGTGCTTGGCGGGAGTGACGTTCCGTTACGTAGTGGCCTCATGAGTCTTGACACAGCCTGGAAAGCAGGAGGGTTGTCCGAAACCATGCGCCTGATTCTCATTCGTCATACCCGGCCCGCGGTCGGTGACAACCTGTGTTACGGCGTCACGGACGTGGACGTGGCGCCGACGTTCGAGCAGGAGGCGGCGCGCGTGGTGGCGAGCCTGCCGGCGGTGGAACGGTTGGTGACCAGCCCGTTGCGGCGCTGTACGCGGTTGGCGGAGCGGATCGGCGCCGCGCGCGGTCTCGTTCCGGCGGTGGACGAGAGGCTTCGGGAAATGGATTTCGGCCGCTGGGAAGGGCTGTCGTGGGAGGCCGTCGAACGGGTCGAACTGGATGCCTGGGCGGCGGATTTTTTTCACGCCCGGCCCCATGGGGGCGAGAGTGTGCGGATGGTGGTCGAACGGGTCGGCGCGGCGCTGGCGGACATCGGGCGCAGCGGCGTGGCGCATGCGCTCGTGACCCATGGTGGCATCATCAAGGTGGCGCGCGCGTTCGTGGGCGATGCGGACGCATGGACGGAACGGGTGGATTTCGGCGCCATGGTGGAGATGGAGACTCTGGTGGACCTCGACATGGTCCGGTTCAATTCAGGTGATCGGGGATCATGGAATTGACGCGGTTCCCAGCACGGCATGGCGGCGACCTCTCGGTTGCCCGGCGGGCCTTCGGCGCCCCCGCGGGCGGGTGGCTCGACCTGTCCACGGGCGTCAACCCCTGGCCCTATCCATGCGGCGACATCGACCCGGAAACACTGACCCGCCTGCCACAGGATGACGCTCTGGAGGCACTGCTGGTGGCGGCGCGCCGTGCCTACGGAATCCCTCCCGACAGCCGCTTGGTCGCCGCGCCCGGAAGCCAGGCGCTGATCCAGGCGCTACCCGGAATGCGGCCCCGGTCCCGCGTCGCGGTTCTGGCGCCTACCTACGAAGAACACGCCGTGGCATGGCGCGGGCTGGGGCACGCCGTCGACGAGGTTGCCAGCCTCGCGGACTGCCGCGATGCCGACGTGGCGGTCGTGGTGAACCCGAACAATCCCGACGGCCGCGTGACCGACCGAGTCACGCTCGGCGCCGTCGCCGAACGATTGGCGGCGCGCGGCGGCTGGCTTGTCGTCGACGAGACCTTCGCCGACGTGGCGCCGGAGGCGAGCCTGGCGTCGACGCCGGGCCTTGCCAACACGCTCGTGATCCGCTCGTTCGGCAAGTTCTTCGGCTTGCCCGGTCTGCGCCTCGGCTTCATCACCGGGCCGCCGGCGTTGGTGGACCCCATCGGGCGTCGTCTCGGACCCTGGGCGGTCTCGGGGCCCGCCCTGGACATCGGCCGGCGCGCGTTGGCCGACACCGAGTGGGCCACCGGGACCCGCCGCCGGTTGGAAGCCATGCGGCGGGAGCTCGATGCCGTTCTCGCGGAGCGCGGTCTGACCGTGATCGGCGGCACGGATCTGTTCCGCCTCGTGGAGACCGCGGCCGCCTGTGCTCTCCATCGCGGCGTTGGCCGGGCCGGGGTCCTCGTTCGTTCCTTCGAGCGCCATCCGTGCTGGCTTCGGGTGGGTCTCCCGCCCTCCGGGGAAGCTCTCCAACGGCTCTCGGTCGAGTTGAAAAAGGCGTTGCCGTTGCCGGACGTTGACGTTCGAGAACGGAGATGAGCCTTTCCGACACCGCCGCGCTCTTGTTGGCGGCGATGCTGCTGGACGCGGTGATCGGCGATCCGCGTTGGCTCTACCGGATCATCCCGCACCCCACGGTGGTCATGGGCCGGGCGCTGTCGTTCTGTGACCGTCTGTTCAACCGGGCGGAATCTGGCAGCATGACGCGTCGTGTCGCGGGCGCGGTGTCGACGCTGGCCGTGGTGCTGTCGTTCGGCGCGCTGGGCGTCCTCGTCAGCGCCGCGCTGAGCCGCGGCTGGGGCGGTTTCTGGCTGGAGGCGTTTCTGGCATCGGTGCTGATCGCCCAGAACAGCCTCTACCGCCATGTGGCCGACGTCGCCACGGCGCTGGAACGGGGCGGGGTCGAGTCCGGTCGCGACGCCGTGGCCCATGTCGTCGGCCGTGATCCCGAGTCCCTCGACCTCCACGGCGTCGCCCGGAGCGCCGTGGAATCGCTGGCCGAGAACTTCAACGACGGCGTGGTGGCGCCGGTGCTGTGGGGCCTGCTCTTCGGTTTCCCGGGCATCGTGGCCTACAAGGCCCTGAACACCGCGGACAGCATGATTGGTCATCTCGATTCGCGCTACCGCGACTTCGGCTGGGCGGCCGCCCGTCTGGACGACGTGGCCAACTGGTTGCCCGCGCGCGTGGCCGGAGTCCTGCTGGCCGCATCCGGCGGACAATGGGGTGTCCGGCGCGTTGCGCATGCCCTGGGGATCATGCGGCGGGACGGCGGCGCCCACCGTTCGGTCAACGCCGGCTATCCGGAAGGCGCGATGGCCGGGGCCTTGGACCTGCGGTTGGCCGGACCGCGCCGTTACAAGGGAGTCGTCACCGCGGACCCGTGGCTGGGGGAGGGGACTGCGGCGGCTACGGAGAATGACATCCGGCGGGGTCTGCGGGTCTATGTCGGCGCCTGCCTGCTGTTGGCCGTGTTGGTCGGGGTGCCTTGGGTTGCGGGCGCGGAGCGCTGACGCCGTTGCTCGCCATCAAGGAATCCGGACACCCCTAACCGTCATCCCCGCGAAGCAGGTTGTGTCAAAACGTCGTCCGGACAAGAATTGGCGCCAATCCTCCGAGTCGTCATTCCCGCGGAAGCGGGAATCCAGGGGTGGCGAGGCGGGGAAGCGCCTCGGTAGTGCCCACCACCGCCCCTGGATTCCCGCTTCCGCGGGAATGACGTTCTGTAGGGTCCTTGCCGCACGTGTTTTGACACAGCCTGGAAAGCGGGAATCCAGGGGTGGGGAGGGGTCGAGACGGACGCTACCGTGCGGCCGCCATCAGCCGGTCGATGTCGATCGCGGCTTCAAATGCCTCGGCCACGGCGTCGAGGGCCTCGTCGACAGCGGCCTCGTAGGCCGGGCCGAACGGGCCGGTCACGCCGAGGGCCTGCAGGAAAACGCGCCGGAATTCGTCCGCGGTGAAGAGTCCGTGGACGTAGCAGCCCATGACGCGCCCGTCGGCGGATACGCCGCCGGGGTCGTGTGCCGGGCCATCGGGCACGAGGAACGGCCGGACGGGGCCGCGGCACGTGCTTTCGCCGACGTGCATTTCGTATCCCGTGAAGCGAGCGTCCACGTTCTTGCCGACCCCCGTGACCTGCGTGAGCGTCTTTCCGTCGGTGAGCACCGTCTCATGATCGAGAAGGCCCAGGCCGGCTTCCTCGCCCGGCGGTCCTTCGATGCCGTGCGGATCCGCCACCTCTCGTCCGAGCATCTGGTAGCCGGCGCAGATGCCCAGGACCGCGCCTCCCCGACGGTGGTGCGCGAGGATGTCGATGTCCCATCCCTCGCGCTTGAGTGCCCGCAGATCGGCGACCGTCGCCTTGGAGCCCGGTAGGATTACCAAGTGCGCGTCGCCGGGCAAGGGGCGTCCGGGCGGCACCACCTCCAAGCGCACGGCGGGCTCGGTCGTTAGCGGATCGAGGTCGTCGAAGTTGGCGATGTGCGGCAGGCGCGGGACGGCGACGCGGAAGGCGCCGGCGCCGGGCGCCGGCGGCCTGTTGTCGAGCGAAAATGCGTCTTCTTGCGGCAGGCGCAGGGCGGCGGCGAGATAGGGGATGATGCCGAAGGAGGGCAGGCCGGTGCGCGCGGTGATCGCTTCCAGGCCGTCCGCGAACAGGCGGACGTCGCCGCGGAACCGGTTGATCAGGTAGCCTTGCAGCAACCGGCGCTCGTCTTCGGCCAGCAGCTCCCACGTGCCCACGAGGTTCGCGATGACCCCGCCCCGGTCGATGTCGGCCACCAGCACCACCGGCGCGCCGGCCGCGGTGGCGAAGCCCATGTTGGCGATGTCGTGGGCGCGCAGGTTGACTTCGGCCGGGCTGCCCGCGCCCTCCACCAGCACGAAGTCCGCTTCCGCCGTGAGCCGCTCGAAGCTCTCCAGGACCGCGGGCATCAACTCGCGCTTCGCGCTCTGAAACCCGGCGGCGCCGTAGTTGCCGCGCACCTTGCCCTGCACCACCACCTGGGCGCCGACATCCGACTGCGGCTTGAGCAGCACCGGGGTCATGTCCACCGACGGCTCCACGCCGCAGGCCCGGGCCTGAAGGGCCTGGGCGCGGCCGATCTCCCCGCCGTCCGCCGTCACCGCGGCATTGTTGGACATGTTCTGCGGCTTGAACGGGCGCACGGCGTAGCCCCGGCGCGCCAGAATACGGCAGAGGCCGGCGGTGACCAGCGACTTGCCGGCGTCCGAGGCCGTCCCCTGGAACATGAGCGTCCGGGCAGTCATCAGTCGGGCGCCGGACCCTTGAGGGTCATGGGGATGCCGGCGGCCATGAAGAAGACGCGGTTTGCAACGCGGCCGACAGCTTGGTTGAGCTGTCCCGCGTGGTCCCGAAAGGCGCGTGCCATGGCGTTGTCCGGTACGATGCCGAGCCCCACCTCGTTGGCCACCAGCACCACCGGTCCGGGCGCGGAGGCGAGCGCTGCGAGCAGCGCTTCGCACGCGGCGTCCACGTCACGCTCGTGGTGCATGAGGTTGCCGAGCCAGACGGTAAGGCAGTCCACCAACAGGCCCGTGCGCGGTGCGCTTTCCCGCCGGATCACGGCGGACAGATCAAGCGGTTCCTCGACGGTGTGCCAGTCCGGGCCTCGGCGGGCTCGATGCTGCGCGATGCGCTCCGCCATCTCATCGTCGGTGACGACCGCGGTGGCGACATAAACGCGTTGATCCCACGCCCTCGCAAGTCCCTCGGCGAACGCGCTCTTGCCCGCGCGCGCCCCGCCCAGCACCAGCGTCAGGTCGGGCCTTGCCGCGGGGTCGTTCACGGGCAGGCCCGCGTTGAAGATCGGTAGCGTGCGACGCGCGGAAACAGAATGGAATGGGCATCAGACATACGGACTGTAATCGTATACAGGGAGCCACCAAAATCAAACGCGCGAACACGCCGCCGTGCCCCGAATCGTCATTCTTGCTTTCCAGGCTGTGTCGAAACACCATCTGAGAGAGGCACCGCCACCCCGAAATCGTCATTCCCGCTTCCGGGGGAATGACGATCCGGGGAGCCAGGGAGCGTTCTTGACACCTCCAAGGCTTTTCCGTATTGCTGAATCCCACGGAGGACGCCATGAAGAGGACCCATGACATGGGCGGGGACCCCGACGCGGGGGCCCTCGACCGCACTGAACACGCGATGGACGACTGGGAGGTTCTCGCCGACGCGCTGAACCAGGTGCTCGGGGTAAAGGGCATCAAGTGCACCGATGAAACCCGGCGCGCGCGGGAGGATATGGATTCGGAAGCGTATCTGTCGCTGAGCTACTACGAGCGCTGGATCGCCAGCCTGGAGACCATCCTGGTGGAGAAGGGTCTTGTGACCCGGGAAGAGGTGGACCGGAAGGTGGCTGAGCTGGAAGAGCGCTGGGGTGAGCCATGAGCGGTGGAGCGGTTTTCCGGGACGGCGCGGCGGTGCGGGTGAAGTCCCACTTCCAGCCGGGCCACGTGCGCACGCCGTTCTACATCAAGGGCAAGACCGGCTGGGTGGAACGGTGCTACGGCGAGTTCCGCAACCCGGAGTCCCTGGGCCACAGCGGTGACGGGTTGCCGCGGGTGCGGCTCTACCTGGTGGGCTTTCACCAACAGGACGTGTGGGACGGTTACAACGCGGGCAGCAAGGACAAGATCTTCGTGGATATCTTCGAGCACTGGCTCGAGCCCGCCGCCGAGGCGGGCGCCTGAGCAGAGAGAGGGAAAAGGGATGGCACACGAACACGAACCGGGAGAGGAGCACGAGGCGGGGCCGCGGCATGAGCTGAGCCACTGGGCCAAGCGCGCCTACGCCATGCGCGACATCCTTATCGACAAGGGTGTCGTCACCGAGGAGGACATCCGCCAGCATGCGGAGTTCACCGAGTCCAAGACGCCGGCCAACGGCGCCCGGCTGGTGGCGCTCGCCTGGACCGATCCCGAGTTCAAGGCGCGCTTCGTGGCGGATCCCAAGAAGGTGTGCGCCGAGATGGGCATCGACGCGAGCACGCTCAACGAGTTCGTGGTCCTGGAGAACACGGACACGGTGCGCCACATGGTGGTATGCACGCTGTGTTCGTGCTACCCGCGTCCGATCCTGGGACGGCCGCCCGACTGGTACAAGAGCTTCAACTACCGCAAGCGCGCGGTGAACGACCCGAGAGGGGTCATGCGTGAGTTCGGCCTGGAAGTGTCCGACGACGTCGAGGTCCGGGTGCACGACAGCACCGCGGACATGCGTTATCTGGTGATCCCGGCGCGCCCGGCGGACACCGAGAACCTGAGCGTCGAGGAGCTTGAGAAGCTCGTGACGCGAGACAGCATGATCGGTGTGATGGACGCGTTGGCGGCCGTTCCGGGATAGGGGGCGTCGTGTTTCACGTGGACCTCTCACCCTTCGGCGTCGACGTCGATCGCCTGCGCACCGACCGCCTGACCCGTCTCCAGGGCATCATGCGCGCGCGCGACCTGAGCGCGATGCTGCTCACCGACCCGCTCAATATCCGCTACGCCACCAACACCGTGCTGTGGCTCAACCTGCGCGCCACCGGCGTGCAGCGCTTCGTGCTCGTGCCCGCCGACGGCGAGCCCGTGACATACGAACGACTCTTCGGCAGCGAGCGTGCCGCCGGCCTCAAGAAGGGAGGCTCGATCCAGGGCTTCGGCGCCTACATGTTCGGCATGCGGCCGCCGGTGGCCACACAGGACTTCGTGAACCTGGCGGTGGACGGGTTGAAGCAGATGGGCGTTTCCGGAGAACGGGTGGGTGTCGACGCCTTGTGTCTCGGCGCGGTGGACCTCTTGCGGGAGAGCGGCTTCACGGTGGTGGACGGCCTGCCGGCCCTGGGCGAGGCGCGCGTGGTCAAGACGCCGGACGAGGTGGAGCTGATTCGCTGGACCAGCCGCGCGAAAGAGGGCGGCTACGACCTGGTGCGGGAGGCCGTGCGCAAGCCCCCGGTGGTGGAAGAGCGGCTCAGCCGCATGATGCTCGAATACCTGCTGGAGCAGGGCTTCGAGGCGGGCAGCGAGTTCATCTCGATCTTCGATTCCTCACAAATGGCCATCCGGCCGCATCGCGAGCCCATGGGCATGGACCTGGTGATGACCGAGGGCGATCTGGTCATCTGCGACGCCACCGTGTCCGGACCCGGCGGCTACTACAGCGACTTCGCCCGGACCTTCTGCCACGGCACTCCGTCCCAGGCGGACAAGGACCGCTACGCGGAAGCGTACGCGACGCTCCAGGAGGCACTGGCTTACGTTCGGCCCGGTCCGTGCACGGAGCTGTTCGCGCGCTTCGGCCGGGACTCCACTTCGCGGCTCCCCGGCCTGGACGGCTTTCACGGTGTGGGCATGTGCATCTACGAGGCGCCCTGGCTGCGCGGGTTCGATCCGCCGGAGTACAACCTGTCCCTGGAAGAGAACATGATCATCGCCTTCGAGATCAACCACCACCCGGTGAAGCTGGAGCACCTGCTGCGAGTCACGGCGGACGGCGCCGAGATCCTTTCTACCTATCCCATGGAGCCGGAGCTGACGCCGGCGTAGTGAGACGGCCTCGGAACCCCGCCACCCCTGGATTCCCGCGTCCGCGGGAATGACGGTACGGGGCGTCGGTGCCATTTCCCGTCCAAGTGGAGCCCTGGCACGTCGGTCGCGCGGGAATGACGTGTTTCTATGGCTTTTGCCTGAGTCAACCCTGCGTCAGAAGCCGAACTGCGCCATGTCCACCTGGGCGCCGCTTTTGCGGCATTCTTCGATGAAGACCTGGTGGATGGCCGGGTCCTGGTCCTCGTACTCGATCTGGGCGCCGCCCTTCTTGACGTCCTCGCCGGTGTCCTTCAGTTCCTCCACCTTGTACTTGAAGCCCCAGGGCTTGAGCGCCAGGTAGCGCGCGGGCTCGGCGCCGTTGTTGAAGTGCTGGTGCCACCACTGGATGGGCGGCACGAACATGCTCATGCGGCCCCATTCCACGCGTTTCCGCGGGGCGCCTTCCTCCCACAGGAAGGAGTAGCCGGAGCCGGTCAGCATGATGATGTGCGCGCCGGCGCCGTGCCGGTGGGCCTTCTTGTACTTGCCCACGGGGAATTCCGAGAGGTGTGCGCTCATGGTGTTGTCGACGAACTCGAACAGGGTGGTGCGGTTGCCGCCGCCGCGCTCCTTGTAGTCCTTGGGCTGGAACTGCCACAGGTCGGCGATGAAGTTGGACTCCCACACCCGGCCCTTCTTGACGCCTTCGAGGTAGCGCCCGGGTTGGCCCCACTCGTTGGCGTCGCCCTGGTAGCGGTCGCCGAAGGTGAACGGGTTGTTGAAGATGTAGTCCAGGTTCCGGTAGCGGTTGATGACCATGGTGGCGTCGGTGAGCGAGATCATCCGCACCGGTTCCTTTCCCTGGGCGTTGAAGTGCTGGAACCACGTGTTGAGCGGGACGGAGAAGAGGCTGCCCTTCTGCCACTCCAGGGTGTGCTTGCGGCCGCCCTCGTTCCACAGCGTGGTGGCCCCTTGGCCGGACAGGATGAACACCGCTTCCTCGAACAAGTGGCGCTGCGGCCGCAGCTCCTTGCCCGGCGCGATCTCCTGGATCACCGTGTCGCAGGTGCCGCCGGCGCCGTCGAGATTGACGAACGCGCCCTTGCCGCCGGTACGTGCCCACTCGCCCAACTCCAGCTCCAGCAGGTCGTCGATGATGAACCCCTTGTATACCGGGACCCCTTCCCACTGCTGGTAGATCTCGTAGGGGCTGATGGGGGCGAAGCCGGAGGCTTCGTTGAGGTTCCGTTCCGACCCGTTTGCCGTGTCGATGGTGGCGGCCTTGCTCATGGGAATGCTCCTTCCTTGGGTTCCGGTACTTGCCTCTACGCGCGCTCTTCCCGGTAGAGCCCGAAGGCCTCCTTCACCGGACGGTCGTTGACCGAGAACAGGATGGCTTCGTCCTTGTTGCCGTTCTCGTGCGCGTGCCACGACCACAGCGGCACGGTGAAGAAGTCGCCCTCGCTCCATTCCATGCGCTGGTCGTTGACGATGGTGGCGCCGCTGCCGCGGAACACGTGGTAGATGGTCGTGCTGGTGTGGCGGTGCGAGCGCGTCTCCTCGCCGGGCCGGATCATCTGGATCTCGCAGCCGATGGTGCGCAGCGTGAAGCCGCCGTTGCGTGGGTTGACGTAGCGCAGCAGCACACCGTCGCACTCGTCGCCCGGGCTCGACGCCAGCGCCTTCAGCGATTCGTAAGTCGTCTCCCACGGATAGCGGAAGGGAGGGTCGGGGAACTCCGAAAGCTGCTCGGGCGGCCGCGCCCAGCCGAACTGGTGCAGGCTGAAGTTGGGCATAGCCTCCACCGGCTGCTGTTTCTGGCTGAAGGGCTCCACCGCCATCACCTCCAGGGCCTTGAGCAGCGGGCCGTCGTGGCCGTCGAGCCACACGATGTTTTCGCCGGTGCCGTTGTAGTGGTCGTGCCAGGTCCACTGCGGCGTCAGGATCAGGTCGCCGGGGTGCATGGTGAAGCGCTCGCCCTCCACCGTGGTGAAGGCGCCGCCGCCTTTGAGGACGAAGCGCAGTGCCGTCAGGGTATGGCGGTGGGCCTTGGCGATCTCTCCGGGCTTCACGAGCTGGATGGAGGTGTGCACCGTGTTGGTGGCGCCGGTGGTGCCGGGCACGCCCGGATTCAGGAGCCGGATGGTGCGCCGCTCCGACTGTTCCAGGCTTACCAGTTCGCCGGCCTGCAGCAGCCCGTCGTAGATGTCGCCCCACTTCCACAGGTAGGGGACCACGGTGGTGCGCGGCTCCAGGACCTCGCCGTCGTTGTCCGTGATGTTGGAAGCCCAGAAACCCGCCAAACGCTTGGTGGCCAGATCCTTGTTCAGGTCTTCGAGGCTCATGGTCGTCTCCTTGGCGAACCGGTCAACCCTCGATGCGCTGCATGACGTAGGCCAGGCCGCCGCGGTAGGCGCGGTCGATGGCCATGCACTGCTTGGCGGCGCGCAGCACCGTGTCGTAGTCCTCCTGAGTGCGCACGTGCCGGTCGTAGACCCCGTCCATCATGTCCGAGTGTTCGGTGTCGGCGGTGGAGTGGACGTTCAGCGAGATCATCCGTTTGAGGCTGATGCCCAGTTCGTTCTCGAACTTCTTGCCGATGCGGTAGGACATGCCGCCGTCGGTGATGATCTCGGGGTTGTTGCGCCGCTCCAGCATCTGGGAGGAGGTGAACGAGGCCAGCCACGGCCCCTTGATGGCGATGAGGTGCCACGCCATGAAGGCCGCCTGGGCCATGGGCGGGAGCTCCGCGTTGTCGAAGTCTTCCTGCGTCAGGCCGATGACCTCACCCTGCTTGACCGTTAGCGTGTAATGGTCCATGTCGCAGCGCGGGTCGTTGATCAGCTCGTCGCTTTCGTGCTGCCAAACGAGGGACTTCACGTCGAGCGGCGCCGCGGCCTGGACGTAGGCCCAGCAGTCCCGCCGGTTCTTCGTGTAGATGGCGTTCTGCACGACGTAGTAGCGTCCCCGCTCCATGGTCCAGGGCAGCGTCAGCAGGTCCTGGAACTCGTCGGTCCCGTACTGGCGGTTGCACATCTCGTTCAGCGTGCTCTTGAGCTTGGCGATATCGGGCATGTCTCCGTCTCCTGTGGCGCGGCCCCCGAGAGCCTGGTCAAGGCTCTGCTTGACGCGATCCGGCGAGGCCGCCCGGCGTTCCGAATGAACGAGCTTCTAGTCCAGCGCCTCCATCATGTTGACGAGCTGTTCCCGGTAGGCGCGGTCGATGACGAGGCTTTCCCGCGCCCCGCGCAGCAGCGCCTGCTGATCTTCCTGGGTATGGCAGTGCTCCCGCGCCACGGCTAGCAGGAGCTGGCCGTGCTCGATGTCGGCGGTCACGTGCTCGGCGTTGTTGATCTGGTGCTTCAGCGGAATACCCAGGTCCCGTTCCAGGTTCTTGCCGACGCGGTAGGACAGCGATCCGCCGCGCACCAGTTCGTCGGAATTGCGCATTTCCAGCACCGCCGACGCCGCCACCGCCTCGCGCCAGGGGCGGTCCTTGGCCAGATGGATCCACGCGTAGAAGCATGCCGTGGCCGCGTCCAGCGGGCGCACGCGCTCGAAGTCCTCCGGGTCGAGCCCGAAGATCTTGCCCTCCCGCACCGCAAGGGTGATGTGGTCGACCTTGCCCGCGGTCTTGTCGCCCATGAGCTCCTCGCCCTCGTGCTCCCAGACCAGCCGTTTCACGCTAAGCGGCGATGCGCCCGCCACGAACCCCCAGCAGTCCCGCCGGTTGGCCACGTAGTGCTTCATCTGGATGGACAGGGCCTGGGCGCGGGCCTGGGTGAAGCGGACGCCCAGCAGCCGGCGGAAGGGCGGGGTCTCGAACTGCCCGTTCACCAGCTCCACCAACTCGTGCCAGACACCCTCCACGCCGTTGCCTGCCGCGGTCTGCGTTTCCATACGGTCTCCTCAAGCCTTCCGACGCGCGTGTCGGGCGTGAGGGTGCCAGCGAAACCGGGGTTGACCGTGACCTTGCGTCACAGCCGGTCCGCCCATTTTGCCCGGACCTCGGCCTTGTACTCGGCGCTCACGGCCGAGATCTTGGGGAAGGCGTCCTTCCAACTGTAGGGCCGGCATGCGTCCACGACCATGCAGGAGCTGGTCAGCTCCCGGCGCTGCTTGTCTTCCGGCGAAAGCCTCGGGTTCAGGATGCTCGCGGCCACGTCGAGGATCTCGGAGTCGCTCCGGGGGTCCCAACGCGTGGACATGGCCCACAGCACCTCGCCCATGTTGGTGATGTCCACGTCCTCGTCCACCACGATGACCATGCGCACGTCGCGCCCGCCGTCGCGCGTGGCGAGGACGCCGTACCCCGCCTGCTTGGCGTGGCCCGAGTAGCGTTGCTTGATGGCCACGGTCACCATGAACCGTCCCTGGCGCGGGAACCACACGCCCTGCACCTCGGGGATGCCGGCGCGTTCCAGGGACGACCAGATGTTGGCCGAGCGGATGTACTTGTGGGTTTCGCTGTTGAGGAAGGTCCGCAGTGGGGGATCGCCGGTGATGATGGGGTCGTCGCGGTGATAGACGGCCTCCACCTTCACCACCGGGGCTTGCCGCGACCCCGAGGCGTAGTATCCCGGCCACTCGCCGAACGGTCCCTCCTCGTGGGTCTCCTGCTCGGGCGGCGGAATGTGGCCTTCGAACACGATGTCCGCGAAGGCCGGCACCGGGAGGCCCGTCCGGCTCCCCTTGATGACCGGCACCGGGGTCTCCAGCAGGCCGCCGAGAAAGTCGTACTCGCTCATGTTCCAGGGAATGCCCACGGCGCTCGCGGTCATCATGCCGGGCGGCAGCCCGCATACGACGGCCACCGGGCAACTCTCGCCCCGCGCCCAGTACTTGCGGGCGATGAGATCGCCGTGCTTTCCGGGAATCATCCACACGCCCATCGTGTTCTCGTCGTGGACCTGCACGCGGTACGTGCCGACGTTGACGTAGCCGGTATCGGGATCGCGGCACACGGTGGCGGTGAACGTGCCGATGTAGCGTCCGCCGTCGTCCGCGTGCCACTTGGGGGTCGGGAACTTGAGCACGTCGACGTCGCCGTCGAAGGCGACGTTTTCGAGCAGCGGGGACTCGCCGATCTCCGCGGGCGGGATGGGCTCGAGGTTCTGCAGCCGTCCCTTCATGGACCGCACCAGTTCCATGCCGCGCACGTCCGGCGGCATGCCCAGGGCCAGGGCGTCGGACTCGGGCGAGCGCAGGACGTTGCTCAGGACGCGGTAGCCCTGGGGAAAATCCGGAATGGAGTCGAACAGGAGCGCGGAGCGCTCTTCCGCTTCCGCGCTGATCTCGGTGAGCGCGCCGATCTCCAGGTTCCAGTGCGCCTCCCGCACCTCCTTGAGCTTTCCCGCCTGCTTGAGACGGTCGATGAAGGTCCTGAGGTTGAGGGCGGCCTCGACGTCCCTGGGTGCGCTTGTCATGCATCGGTCTCCGGGCCGGCTGAGGGGCCGGTGCCGTCGCGTCGAAATGGCGCGGGTTCCGTGGAATCTATAGGCACCGCCCACTTCGGCTGTCAACCTGGACATCCACGCACTTATCGTCTAAGTCCATACAGGGCCGGGTTCCACCCCAGCGCGTGTCCAGCACGAGGCACAGGTCATCGAGCCTGTCCGCGCCTGTTCACGATCCACCCCGCCACCTGACACGGTTCAGCCGGCGAGCCATCCCAGAGGAGGTCGAAAGAAGTCATGGCACAGATCACCGATCCGTTGCGGCAACACGATTGGAACTCTCCAGAATACGTCGAGGATTGGGCTCAGCGCCAGCGGCGCAACGAGACTCTGCGGGCGCGGCAGTTCGCGCTCATGGCCGAGCTGGTGCCGTTCGACGGCGACGCGGCGTTTCGGTTCATGGACGTGGGGTGCGGCTACGGCGCCCTCAGCAAGTATCTCCTGGAGACTTTCCCCGGCGCTACGGCGGTGTGCCATGACGGCTCCGCGGCCATGGCGGACCTGGGCGGCCAGCGCATGAAGGAGCTCGAAGGGCGGTTCGAGTACGTCGTCTCCGACTTCAGCAAGAAGGACTGGAGCCGCGTGGCCGAGGGCGAGTTCGACCTGGTGGTGTCGTGCAACGCCATCCACAACGTCCGCGTGGGGGACGTCATCAAGGACATCTACGAGGAGATCTTCGGGCGCCTGCGCTCGGGCGGGCGCTTCTTCAACCTCGATCGCGGCTCGGCCACGATGGAGGACCAGGTCGCGTGGTTCCGGAGCGCCGGCTTCCAGGACGTGACGTGTCACCAGAAAAGCTCCGGCCTCTCCCTTTACGGGGGGGCCAAACCCTGATCCTCGCCGGCCCCGAGGTTCTCTTCCGATGACGGGCGCACGGCCCGGCAGTCTGGCTCTCCTGTACAGTACGGTCCTGCTCATGAGCCTGGGGCACGGCATGGTGTTCCCGACCATTCCGCTGCTGGCGGCCTCCTTCGGCGTGTCGGCCGGCCTGGCCGTGCAAGTGGTCACCGCCCACGCCCTGGGACGCACCGTCGTGCTCATTCCCGCGGGCCTGCTCATCGACCGCTACGGCGCCAAGGCCGCCATGCTGGCGGGAAGCGCCCTGGTGCTGTGCGGCGCCTTCACCACCGCGGTCACGCCCTGGTTCGTGCTGCTCTTCCTCGGGCAGTTCCTCGCCGGCGTGGGCGACAGCGTGTGGAGCATGGCGCGGGAGGTGTCCGGCGTCGAGATGGTGGAGCAGCGCCAGCGCGGACGGCTCCTGAGCGGCTTCATGGGGGTCAAGTCCGCGGGCACCGCCATCGGCCCGGTGCTGGGCGGCATCGTCGCCCAGTGGGTGGGTTTCCGCGCGGTCTTCCTGTCGTACGCGGGCGCCGCCGCGCTCGTGCTCGTGACCGCGCTCCTGGCGCGCCGCGACACGGTTCGCGGCAGGGTCGGCAAGATCGCCTGGTGGGGAAAGGTGTCGGACGTGCTGCCGCATCTGCGCGCCACCTTCGTCGTGCTGGTGATCGCCACTTTCAGCATGCAGATGTACCGCACCACCCTGCAAGGCATGCTGCCGCTCTTCGCCGGCGTGGAGCTGGGCTTCTCCGCCGCGCAAGTCGGGAGCCTCTTCGGCGTCTCTGGCCTGTTCGTTCTGCTCATGATCCTGCCCGCCGGGTTCATCACCGACCGCGTGGGCCGCAAGTACGCCAGCGTCCCCAGCACCGCGCTCCCGGGTATCGCGTTCCTGGCCTTGCCCTTCGCCGCGACCCTGCCACAACTGGTGGCCATCATGGTGCTCATCGGCCTCGCCCAGGGCATGTCCCTGGGGGCGCTGTCGGTGTCCACCTACGACGTCATTCCCGAGAGCGCCCGGGGCAGGCTCCAGGGCCTGCGCCGCACCGTGGGCGAGTCCGGCGCCGTCATGGGTCCGCTGGTGGGCGGCTGGCTCGCCGACGCCTTCAGCGCGGGCAGGGCGTTCCTCTTCTATGCCCCCATCCTCCTGGGCGCCGCCGCCGGGCTGGCGTTCGTGGCAAGGGAGACGCTGGGGCGGGAGTGAGGGCAGGGGCCTTGGGCGGATTGAGTCGGCGGCCCGCTTCATGGGAGACTTGGAACCGGAGGAAACCAGCAGTGCCAGAGGAGATTTCCGGAACAGGGAGCGGCGAGTGGCTGTATCAGTTGCGCGTCAATCTGGCCGATGACGTCGCCGAGCCCGCTCGGGCAGGAAACGACCATCCAGGTCTGCGTCCCCTGCGAAATATACTGGCCCGCCACAACGCGGCGCTGCAATGCCAGTACGACGCCTTCGCCGGCTACTGCGCCGAAGCGGAACGGCAGGGCGTGGACAAGTACCCGCTCTACGCCTGGACCAAGGCCACCATCGAGGACGCCGCCAAGAAGGCGAAGTACCTCAGGTCGTTTACGCTCCACGTGGACGGCGACGAGGTCTATGCCAAGGCCAAGGCCGATGCCCTGGAGGCGGAGCTAGAACCCCTGGTGGGTGGCGCGGTGGTGATCGCGCTGGCGAAGCACGACACCAATCCCGTCAATAGCCCTCAGCCGCCGAAGCGGTATCGCACCTGAACAAACTAGGCCAATTAAAAATCAGATTTTGAAATAGCCTAAATTTGTGGTATGCTCGGTCTTTGTCATGATTGACCGAGACCTCGCCTCCAAGCTCAGGAACGCAGGGCGAACCTCGCCGGCCATTACCCTCACCGGTCCGCGGCAGAGTGGCAAGACGACCTTGTGCCGTGCGGTGTTCCCGCAACACCCCTACGCGAGCCTGGAGGCTCCCGACGTGCGCGCCTTCGCCAACGAGGATCCTCGCGGCTTCCTGGCACAGTTCCCCGAAGGGGCCGTCATCGACGAGGTCCAGCGCGTCCCGGAGTTGCTTTCCTACCTCCAGGTCTTCATCGATGAAGACCCGGCACCCGGGCACTGGATTCTTACCGGTTCACAAAATCTCTCGCTCCTGGAATCGGTGAGCCAGTCCCTGGCCGGCAGGACGGCGGTCTACAATCTGTTGCCATTGCACCGGGGCGAGGTCGTGCGCTTTCCGTATCATCCCCAGAGCCTTGACGCGGCGCTCCTGACCGGCGGATACCCACGCATTTTCGATCAGCAACTTGACCCCGCGGATTGGCTGCGATCCTACGTGGCGACTTATATCGAACGCGACGTCCGCACCATCGCCAACGTGGGCGATCTCACTGCATTCCAGCGCTTTCTCGAACTTTGCGCCGGCCGTACCTCGCAGTTGCTCAACTACTCCTCGCTGGCTGATGACTGCGGCGTGTCCCAACCGACCGCCAAGGCTTGGCTCAGCATATTGGAGACCAGTTTCGTGGTGTTTCGTCTGCCGGGGTTTCACGCGAATCTGCGCAAGCGCCTGGTGAAGATGCCCAAGCTGCACTTCTACGACACGGGGCTTCTTTGCTGGATACTCGGCATCCGTACCCCCGAGCAACTTCGCGCACATCCTCTTCGCGGTGCGATTTTCGAGACCTGGGTGGTTTCCGAGATCGCCAAAAGCCGCGCGAACCGGGGCGAGACGAGGGGCCTTTCGTTCTACCGGGATCGCAACGGGGCCGAAGTCGATCTCGTCATCGAGGACCCGTCCGGCGTCACCCTGGTGGAAGCCAAGTCGGCCGAGACGCCGTCGTCCGCTCTCTTTGGGGGCACCCGCAGGGTCCGGAGCCATCTCGCGGGATTGGGCCGGCCCTGCTCCGTGCTGGTGGCCTACGGGGGCAACCAAACGCAGGAGCGTTCGGACGGCAGTCTCGTACCTTGGGAGAGGCTGTACGAGTTCGACCTCTGATGCGATGCTTCGCGTCACGGTTGACAACGCGCCCCGGCTCAAAATATGCATAGCCCAGTTCCTCGAAGTGGCGAAAGGCTGCAGTGATTCTTTGGAGGCAACGACAATGAAAGTTCTTTCCGGGCGATCCGAGAAGGGTCTTCTTCGGCGGCGCGCCGCCGTCATGGCCATGGCGGTCGGGATGTTGCTCGCCTTCATCACCGGGGCGGCCGCGCAGACGGGCGGCGACGCGCTCAAGCAACTCGTCGCCGCGGCGCAAAAGGAAGGCGAGCTGAACGTCTTCGGTTCCGGCGACTGGCACTCGCCGCGGCTCATGGCGGCCCTCCAGAAGGGGCTCAACAAGACCTACGGCATCAACGTACGTCTCAAGGCGACCCCCGGACCGAGCGCGTCGAAGCTGATGCCGCGGATGATCGACGAGGTCAAGACCGGACGCGCCGCCAGCACCGACATCTTCTTTGCCCCGTCGCGCCAGCAGATCCCGTCGGATCAGGCCGGAGCGCTCCTGCGGGTGGACTGGAAAAAGCTCATGCCGGGCCTCAAGGACGAGGAGGTGGGCATCAACGGCGCCGCCGTGGTCATCGGCGCCTCCATCCACATCATCGGCTACAACACGAACCTCGTGAAGGCCAAGGACTTGCCGAAGTCCTACAAGGACTTCACCAACCCCAGGTACAAGGGCAAGATCGGCACCACGGTCTTTGCCGTGGGCTGGGTCGAGGCGGCGATCCATCTGGGTGAGGAAGAAGCCACGCGCATCGTCGACGCCATGGTCGCCAACGGCACCATCATCGGCACGACCCGAACGGGAGTCCAGAACCGCGTGGCCACGGGCGAGTTTCCGATCTTCGCCTTCGACACCAAGCCGGTGGCCTATTCGCGACTCAAGGCCAAGGGGGCCCCGGTAGACTACACCACCATGGACGACTTCATGTCGGGCACCGCGAGCGAGGCCAGCGTGCCCAAGACGAGCGCGCATCCCAATCTCGCCAAGCTGCTGTCCGTCTACATGCTGACCAAGCAGGGCCAAGACACCATCTGGAAGGTCATCGGGCGCGATTCACCGTTCCGCGACGGTTCTCAGCTCAACAAGCTGGTGGAGAGCAAGCGCGCCGCCGGCGCCAAGATCTACTTCGGCACCGACCAGAACGTGGTGAAGAACGCGTACTTCTACCGGAAGGTTTCCCGGAAGCTCGCCAAGAAACTGCGCGGGAACTAGTGTCCTGAGCGTGAGCGACTCCTACATCGTCGGCGTCGACATCGGCGGGACCTTCACCGATTGCGTCGCGGTCAGCGGCGAGGGGACCATGACCCTGGGCAAGGCTTCCTCGACGCCGGACAATTTCGCCCTGGGCGTGCTCGACGCGGTGCGGGACGCGGCGCACCATCTCGGCATGGCGGACGAGCGCGGGCTGCTGAGCGCCACCCGGCTCTTCTACCACGCCTGCACCATCGGCGATAACACGCTGATCACCCGGAGCGGCGCGCGCACCGGCCTCATCGCCACCGCCGGGTTCGGCGACACCATCCTGATGATGCGCGGCGGCGTGGTGGCCGGACTGCCCGAGGCCGAGGCCCACCACATGGCGGCGCTCACCAAGCCCGAACCCCTGGTCCCCAAGCGTTTCATCGCCGAGGTCAACGAGCGGGTCGATTTCGAAGGGGAGGTGCTGGCGGACCTGGACGAGGCGGAAGCCGAGCGGGCGATCCGAAAACTCGTGGACAATGGCGTCGAGTCGGTGGCGGTCTCGCTCCTGTGGTCCATCGCCAACGACCGCCACGAACGAGTGATCGGCGAGCTCCTGCGCCGGCGGTACCCGGACCTTTTCGTAACCCTCTCCAGCGAGGCGGCTTCCTTCCAGGGGGAATACGAACGTACCGCCACGACGGTCTTCAATGCCTACATCGGCCCGCGAATCGGCTCCTACCTCAACGACCTGCGCGTGATCCTGGCGGACCGGGGCCTGCGGCGCGAGCCGTTGATCATGCAGGCCTACGGCGGGGTCCTGGGCGTGGACGACTCGGTGCGCAAGGCGGTGGGAACCATCGAGTCCGGCCCGGCGGCCGGGGTCGCCGCCTGCCGCTTCATGGGGAGCCTGAGCGGCATCGACAACATCGTGGCCGCGGACATGGGCGGCACCACCTTCAAGGTCGGCATCATCCGCGATGCCGCCGTCGAGCGGGACTACCAGCCGATCTTCCTTCGCTACCGGTTGCTGTCGCCCAAGATCTGGGTGGAATCCATCGGCGCCGGCGGCGGCAGCATCGCCTGGATCGAGGAAGGCACCGGTCTTTTGAAGGTCGGCCCCCGGGGCGCCGGGGCCACGCCCGGGCCGGTGTGCTACAACCGCGGCGGCACCGAGCCCACGGTCACCGACGCGAGCCTGGTCCTGGGGTACCTGAACCCGGGGTATTTCCTGGGCGGGCAGATTGCCCTGGACGTGGAAGCCGCCCGGCGGGCGGTGGAGGAGAGGGTGGCCGGGCCCTTGGGCATGAGCGTCACCGAGGCGGCCGGCGCCATCCACCGCATCGTCAACGCCCAGATGAGCGACCTCATCCGAAACGCCACCATCCAGCGCGGCCACGACCCGCGAGGCGATACCATGTTCGCCTTCGGCGGCGCCTGTCCGGTGCACGCCGGCCGGTTCGCTGCCGAGCTCGGAATCGAGCAGGTGGTGATCCCGGTCACCGCGTCAGTGCACGGCGCGGTGGGTCTGGTGTCCTCGGACGTGGTGTACGAGGAAGGGGTCTCCGACCGCACCCTGGTGCCGGTGCCCGCCGACCGGGTCAACGCGTCCTTCTCGCCGATCCTGTCCAAGGTCCGCCGCAGCCTGGAGGACGCGGGTTTCGGCGCCCGGGACATCACCCTCGCGCGCAGCGTGGACATGCGCTACCGCTACCAGGTCCACGAGATCAACGTGCCGATTCCACCGGGTGAGGCGGTCTTGACCGACGAGGATCTCGAGGGCGTCTACGCCCGGTTCGACCGGCTCTACGAGGCGGCCTACGGCAAGGGCTCGGCCTACCGGGCGGCCGGCAAGGAGATCGTCACCCTGCGGGTCACCGGGTCCGGGGCGCTGCCCAAGCCGGCCCTGCGGCCCCTGGAGGAAGGCGGCGCGGCCGCGGCGGCCCGAAAGGGCCAGCGGCCGGTCTACTTCGAGGAGTTCGGCGACTACGTGCCCACCGTGTTGTACGACATCGCCAGGATGCGGCCGGGCATGGTCATCGCCGAGCCCGGCGTCATCGAGACGCCGATCACGACGATCCTGATCAACCCGGGCGACCGGGCGGTGATGGACGGCATCGGCAACATCCGGATCACGGTCGGCTCGCAAGCGACCCTTTCCGGGGGAGCCGCGACTCTTTCCAGGGGAGAGAACGATGGCTGACAACGGCCGGACCGTGGATCCGGTGACCTTCGAGATCCTCTCGCACCGGCTCCAGCGCATCGCCAAGGAGATGGGCACGACCATCGAGCGCGTCGGGGGAACCGTCAACACCACCCAGATGCACGACTACATGGCCTCGCTCTACCGCGCCGACGGCGAGATCCTGGCCACCGGCGAGTCCATGCCCTGGCACGTGGCCTGCGCCGGGTTCACGGTCAAGTGGATCATCGAGCGCTTTGCCGAGTATGACGGGGTGAACGAGGACGACGTCTTTCTGCTGAACGATCCCTACGTCTCGGCGGTGCACCAATCGGACGTCTACGTCGTTTCCCCCATCCACGTGGAGGGGCGCCTGATCGGCTGGAGCGCGTCGTTCGTCCACGTGATGGACATCGGCGCCATGTCGCCGGGGGGCGATTCTCCCGAAGCCAAGGAGATCTGCCACGAGGGCCTGCGCATTCCGGGCATCAAGCTGGTGGACCGGGGCAACCTCCGCAAGGACGTGTTCGACACCCTGATCAACATGACCCGGCGGCCCGACATGGTGGCCCTGGACATCAACTGCCAACTGGCCGGCCACAGCGTGGCCAAGTCGCGCATGCGACAGTTCTACACCCTCCACGGCGTCGACCTCATGGACGCCGTGGCCGCCCAGATGATCGACTACTCCGAGCGGGCCCTGCGCAAACGGCTGGAGGACATCCCGGACGGCGAGTGGAGCGACAGCGCCGCCATCGAGTCCAGGGAGGGCTCCTGGACCGTGAGGCTGACCCTTAGGAAACAGGGCAGCCGCATGGTCTTCGACTTCACCGGCACCGACCCCCAGGCGCCCGTCGGCGTCAATCTGCCCTACCACGCCACCTTCGGCACCTGCTTCGAAGGCCTCGTGGAGACCGTGGCCTACGATGTTCCCCGCAACCATGGGCTGTTCCGGCCCATCGAGACCATCGCGCCGCCGGGGACCCTGGTCAACGTCACCCATCCGGCTCCGGTTTCCCTCAACACCACCTCGGGGGGCGCCACCGCCAAGTACCTGGTGGTATCGGTGCTGAACGGCATGCTGGCGGGCAGCCAGGCGTGGCGCGACGAGATCATGGTGCGCATCTGGGGCGGGCGCCGGGTGCGGACCTCGGGGGTCAACCAGCACGGCATGTTCTATTCGACGAGCCTGGCCATGTCGCCGCTGAGCGGCAGCGGCGCCCGCGCCACCATGGACGGGGTCGACACCACCAAGCTTGACTTCATGACCTGTCCCAACGTGGAGTGGCTGGAGGCCAACTGCCCGATGCTGTTCCTGTTCCGGCGCCACGCCAGGGACCAGCAGGGGGCCGGCCGGTTCCGCGGCGGCACCGGGGCGGAAATGGCGTTCTCGGTGCACAAGGCGCCCAACGGCAAGATCGAGGGCGTGGCCTTCGGCGTGGCCGGCCTCGTCAACGGCGGCCGCGGCATTTTCGGGGGCTACCCGGGGGCGCCGAGCATTCTGGTGCACCTGGGAGGGACCACGCTGGGTGAGATGCTGGGCGCGGACCGGGTGCCGCAGGCCCTCGACGAGCTCGGCGGTACGCCGCGGGTGCTGCCCTACGCGAGCTTCGAGCTCAGGCGGGACGACGTCCTCTACTACACCCTCGGCATGGGCGGGGGCTACGGCTGTCCGCTGGACCGGGATCCGGCGGCGGTGTTGAAGGACGTGGAGGACGAGCTGGTGTCGGCGGAGACCGCCCGCGGCGTCTACGGCGTGGTCGTCGATGCGGATTCCCTCACCGTGGACGTTCAGGCCACCAGCGACCTCCGGCGGCGGCGTCTGCTGGAGAACCGGGGAGGGGGGGCGTGAGCCGGCCGCTGCGGGAAAACCTCGAGGTGGTGGAGGAGCAGGGCGGCGAATGGGTCCGGTGCGCCGCCTGCGGCCACCGGCTGTGCAGTGCCGCCGAGGACTGGCGCGAGGCTTGCGTGAAGCGGCTGCTGCCGCCCGGCCGCATGGGGCCGTTCCACGAGATCATGGAAGGCCGCGCCGTGCTCGATGAACGCTATTGCCCGGGCTGCGGCCTGTCGCTGGATGCGACGGTGATCGTGGACGAGGAACGGCCGGCGCAGCGCGCCGCGCCGAACCGGGTGACGGGGGAACCGCTGGTCCTGGATGCGGGGAGCGCCGCGGTGGTGGTGCTCGACCTCAACACCAAGGCCGAGGAGGCGTCCCAGCCGGCTCAACCGCTGATACGGCCGGCCGGCGTCTTCCTCGACAAGGCCCGGGCGGCATCGGTGCCGGTGGTCTTTACCGTGGTGGTGTGGGAGAAGGACACGCCGGCCGGCGCGGTGGCCGGAGCCCTGGCGCGCCGGGACAACGAACCGGTCCTGTATCCCAACGGCTACGACAAGTTCCTCGGCGGCGGCCTGCGGGAGTTGCTGGAAGGTTGGGGGACGGACACGCTGGTGTTCCTGGGCGGCGCGGCGAACTTCGCATTGCTCTACACCGCCACCACGGCCGCGCGCGCCTACGGCTACACGGTGGTGGTGCCCCTCGACGGGGTCTACGCCCATTCCGACTATGAGATGGAGTACACGCTGCATCAGTTCACGGTCCTGCCCCGGGTCGCCGACAGGTTCCGCT
>JAPOPM010000046.1 GCA_026712905.1 Deltaproteobacteria bacterium | reverse complement strand
TCGCCATCTCCACGCCGCGCACGCGCCGGGTCCGGGCCAGGCGCCGGCCCAGCATCCAGAACACCAGGGTGCACACAACCATGCAGCCCACTCCCCATCCCGCCCCCGTCCATGGCCAGGAGTGGACCGTCTCGAGCATGCGTCTGCGTATCCGTTCGATTCTCCGATCCGCGACGATGTCCACGATCGGGCTAGGGCTCTTCCGTCCCTCCGCCCACTCGTGCATCTGCCCCGAATTGGGAGAGTATCCAATGGACAGCTTGATCTCCGCCAGGGTCCCCATGCCGACGATGCGCCAGTCGTAGGCCGTCGTGGTGCTGAAGAGCGCTATGGAGAGGAAGAGGACGACCACGAGGACAAAGCCGATGATCTCCCAGCGCACCAGTTGGCCCCACATGTGGACGTCGTGGAGCAGGCTTTGGCCTCCCCTGAGCGTTGCCTTGCCGAACATCATCCGATCCTCCCGTTCACGGTCCGAGCACTTCGTCCCCGCCCATCGGACCACCACGCGCGCGTTCCCTCTTCGCGCCGGCGTCCGGCGCGGCGTTCCGCGCCGTGCCGTAGAGCTTGCCGCCGAGCCACTCGCCCACCAACGGAACCGCCTCGGCGGCATGCTCGCCGAAGGGTCGATCGGTTTCGGCCGCGACCCTGGCGCGGCCCTTCTCGCTCAGTTCACCCGCCACGCCGCCTAGCGCCTCGCGTTCCGCCTCCCGGATATCGAGCTCGGTGTCGGTCTCGGCGCGCAGGCGCTCCGCCCGTCTCCCGACGCTTCCCCGTTCATGCTCTCCGCGTCCGTGGTCGCGGGCCCAGCCCGACCATTCCGCCCAAGCCGCCGTGGTCCCGCCACGGTGAGACTCCCGCATTCCTCCACGGTCTCGCTCGTAGTCCGCCAGGTCCGGCGCCGACGTCGGGTCCGGGCCTTTGGGCTGCGGGAACCTCTCCGCGATGAAGGCGGCGGCATGGGCGCGGAGCTCCTCGGCGTCCTCCGGGGTCTGGGGCTGTGCCAGGCGCATGGCGCCCGCCACGCCGATCTCGCGCCCGTCCGCGCCGCTACGCGCGGTGAGCCAGGTGAAGAAGGGCTGGCCCAGCTCCCGGTCTATTGACTGGGCCTGGCTCCGCACCTCGGCCGCCTGCCGGCCCCAGCTCTCGGCCTGGCGGTGGCTCAGCGCCTCCTGCTCTCCGTAACGGCGCATCCTCGTCAGGTTCGCCCCGAAACTCTCCTCCAGGCTCTTGAGCTCGCTTTCGCCCGAAGCGGTGGAGTAGCGCCTCGAGGCTTCGGCCACCCGCGACCAGACGTCGAGCACGCTCTGCTGCTCGGCGTAGTCGGTCATCCGGTTCCAGGCCTCCCGGCTGAGCGTCTGGCCGCGCCAGCTCGCCGAGCCGTCGGCGCCGAACTTGACGATGAAGTCGAAGCCCCCTCCCGCCTTGGCCGCGCTCGTGAGAGCGGCCGCCTGCTCCTTCGTGATGCCGCCCGCCTCGGAGAGCTTCTCGAAGTGGGATTCCAGGCTCTGCACCGTCCGGGTCTCGCTCTCCGTCACTCCCCTCGAATGGGCGACACCCGTGTTCACGTCGCGCGAGAACCGCGCCACCAGGGCGGCCGAGTCGGTGGCCGCGGCGGTCCGCGCCGTGGCCGCCTCCGCCGACCAGTGCCGGGCCTGCTCCCGCGCAGCGCTTGCCCGGTTCTCATGGCTCGCCGCAAGGGACTCCGAGAGCCTGATCCCCGCCGCCGGGATCCGGCTCGTGGCGGAACCGGCGTCCACCACCGCCGTGCCGTCGCCGGTTACGGTGAAGCCGGCGCCTTCGGGGGCGAACCCGGTATAGCGGCCTGTGTCGGCGTGCAGCGAGGTACGGACCTGGTGTCCCTCGACGGTCGCGAAGCGGTGGGTGTCGGCCTGGGTGTTGGCGAGCGAGACATTGCCCGTCGTGCCCTCCTGCGCCGCGGAGGACGCGGCTTCCTGGCCCACCGCGAGCACCGAGGTCGCAAGCCCCGTGGCTCTCCCCACCCCGTAGGCCAGGGCGGCGGCCAGGAACGGCACCGACATGGACAGGTAGCCCGACATCACCGCCACGTCCGAGGCCACCGCCTGAATCCCGGCCTGCGCGACAAGCGACACGCCGATGTCGCCGCCCGGCATGAGCGCCCCAGCGCTCATGCGCTCGGCGGCCTCCCCCATGGAGATGCGGTGCAGAATCGCGTAGAGCGGCCCCCAGCTCTGGAGCCAGACGAGTCCGGAGAAGTAGGAGCGGAAGATCGCCCCGCCCGCCGGCGTGAGCATGAGCAGCACGGCCATGGGAAAGGCGCCCACGTAGAGGCACTCGAACACGATGCGGAGCATGGGCACCCAGGTCTCGGCCTGGCGGCCGATGGCCCGGTAGGCGGAGACGGTCTGGGTCTCGGCCCG
>JAPOPM010000045.1 GCA_026712905.1 Deltaproteobacteria bacterium | reverse complement strand
GTTCTCCTTGTGCTCGCGCACGTACTTCTTGATCATGGTGGCGCTGAAGAACTCCATGGACTCGAAGCCCGCCCGGTCCATGCCCTCGATGGCCTCCAGCATGGCCGCGGTCCTCATGTTGTAGGCCCACAGGCTCTGGTTCCCGTCCCGCAGCGTGGTGTCCACGAATGTGACTTCGCTCATGGATGCTCCTCAGCGGTTTGTGCCATGCTTCTCGTGGCGATGAGCCAAGCTGGCCGTGCGCACCCCCGACAGCGGCGGTTCAAGCGCCCGCTCGTTGCCCGGCGACCACGTGCCCGTCTTCAACGCTCAGATCGGGACTTCCCTCAGTTCCCCAGGCCGTACTTCTTCAATCGCCGTGCGGATTTCTGCCGTCCGATGTTGCACTCTGGGCCATGCGGTGGAAAGCAGCACCACAATCGCCAGCCTGCTGCCAGTGAGATTCTGCTGATATCGCAAGTTCTGGTCTGTGGTCACCATGACCTCGTAGCCTTCCTCTTCCGCTTTCCTTATCAGTTCCCCGTTCTCCAGCAGTTCCCATCCTCTCTCCGCCGATCTGTCGACCGAATGTTCCCGGAGATGGTTTCGAAGGGGTGCCGGGGTTCCATGGTCGAACAGGATTTTCATACCTGGGCTGTTGTCTTGAGCTGTTCCGTCTCGTGGTTGAGGACAGATGCAACCTGCCATTCCTTCACCTCGGGAAACCACTCAAGGAACTGTTTGACCGTGGCACCGCTCTCCAAGTTCTCGAAGAGAGCGTATACCGGTACTCTTGTTCCGGTGAAGGCCCAGCCTCCGCTGATTTTGCGGGGGTTGCGTTCCACCGCCGGGCAGGTCTTCCAATCGGTCATGAAGTCACCTCCTCTTACAAGTCCGTGGCCCCGTTCGCCCCGTCGCCGTCCCGCCCCAGCGTAAGCGAGAAACCCGGCTTGCGGATATACACCTGGGTGTATTCCTTCTGCTTGGTCAGCTCGTTGATGAGCCGCACCAGCGGCTGGCTGGCGCTCAGGTACTCCCGCGGCCGGCCGGATTCCATCATGGTCTTGACCTCGTCTACGCCCGCGTAGACCCGCAGCACCAGTTCCTCGTCCGAGATCGAGGGTCCGCCCAACTGGGACCGGAGCTCCGCCAGCGACGGCTCCGGCTGCTCCCAGCCGGTCCACGCCTTGGCCCGGGGCCGGCCCAGGATCTTGTCCTTGACGTCGGGGTCCATGAGTTCGGCGCCCTCGCGGCCCCAGATGCCGAGGGCGTACTGGATGGACTGGTCCGCGACCTCCTTGTAGCGCTCGCCCAGGATGACGTTGAACGCGGCCTGCGTGCCGACGAACTGTGACAGCGGCGTCACCATGATGGGGTAGCCCCACTCGGCGCGCACCCGGGCGGCTTCCTCCAGCGCGGCGGGCAGTTTGTCCTCCATGCCCACGAGCTTGAGCTGATGCACGAAGTTGGAGATCATGCCGCCGGGCACCTGGTGCAGGTACTGGCCGTGGTTGTACTCCACCGGCTTGCCGATGGGGAGTCCGTCGCGCTTGGCCACGTAGGTGAAGTGCTGCTCCACCGGCCGCAGCACCTCTTCGTCCACCAGCGCCTCGTGCCCCATGGCGCGGATGTTCCGCACCATGTTGAAGATGGACGGCTGGGCCGAGGCGTTGGCCAGCGGCGGCACGCTGGTGTGGATGGTGGTCATGCCGAGCTTGATGGCCTCGAGGTAGTTGAGCGGCGCCAGGCCGTTGTTGCAGTGGGCGTGGAACTCCACCGGGGTGTCGCCGATGTTCTCCATCACCAAGGGCACCAGCGCCCGGGTACGCTCGGGAGTGAGCAGGCCGCCCACGTCCTTGAAGCAGACGCTGTGGGGCTTCAGGGCCGCGGCCTCCCGCGCCTTCCGCGCGTAGTACTCGTCGGTGTGCCGCGGCGATACCGAGTAGATCAGGTTGACGACGGTCTCCATGCCGAGCTCGCGCAGCCCCTTCACCTCCTCGCCGAACACCTCGTAGTCGTTCCAGCAGTTAGAGGTGCGGGTGAGGGTGATGCCGCTGTCGATGACCTTCTGGATGATCAGCCGCAGGATCGAAGCCGGCTTCTTCTCGAGCCCGCCCTTGAGCCCGCCGTGGAGCCGCAGCTCGGTCTTGCGCAGCCGCTTGGTGCCCTCCCTCAGCCACTCCCACGGGTCCTCCTTGTGCTCGCGCACGTACTTCTTGAACATGTTGGTGACGAAGAACTCCATGGACTCGAAGCCCGCCTGGTCCATCTGCTCCGCCGCCTCCACCATGGCCGCCGTCTTCATGTTGAGCGCCCAGAGGCTCTGGTTGCCGTCCCGCAGCGTGGTGTCGATGAAGTGAATGTCGCTCATGTTGTCTCCTGACAGGAACCTGTATTGCGTGTCGTGGGTCGTGGCGCCGCGCGTTCATGCGTGTCGCCTGCTCATAGTGGCGTGAAAGGGGAAACGGGTCAAGGTGACCCTGGCCGTTGGCACCGCGGACTTGCGACGGGCCGGCAAATCCTCTAACGCTGACCTCTCATCACGCAGGGGAGGAACGCGGTGGTTCAACAGGAATCTCAACCGGTGGAGGAACGTGTCGTCGAGTTGCTGCGGCACCTGGGTATCGGGAAGGCACACGTGGCGGCCTATCTGCCGGGCGACTGGAGCGGGCTGCTGGAGCGGCATCCGTCGGCCGTGGCGTCGCTGACGCTCATCTGCCCGCGGGGCATGAAGATCGAGCTGCTGCGTCCTCATCGTGACCGGATGATGGTGGTCACGGGCGACGGCGGCAACGAGGTGGCGGAGTTGATGGGCGCCATGGACAAGCTGCCCGGCGCGGCGCTGACGGTGCTGCGCGACTACTACAGCCCCATGTGGGCGGATGTCATGGCGGAACGCGGCGACGCGGCGCTGCCGGCACTGTTGAAATTTCTCGCGCGCATGGAAGGGGCGAGCGCGGCTTCGCCGGTGCGGCTCCCGGAGGGGGAGGGTGAGGCGGCGGGCATCTCGTACACGGTACGGGGCTCGGGGCCGCCGCTGCTGCTCTTCCCGCTGGCGTTGGCGGCGTCCCAGTGGGAGCCGGTGCTGGCGGCGCTGGCGGAGCGTTTCACGACCATTACCGTGGGCGGCGCGCATCTGGGCATGGTGGCTTTCCTGGAGTCCCGCGCCGAGGGCTACCTTCGGGTGGTGCGCGGCGCCGTGGCCGAGGTGGCGCTGGAGCCCGGTCAGCGGGTGTTGGAGGTGGGTTGCGGCGCGGGCACGGTGGCGCGCTGGCTGGCGCGGCACACGGCGAAGCGCAACCCTATCGTGGGCGCGGACATCAACGCGTACCTGTTGCGCGAGGCTGCGAGGCTGGCCGCGGCGGAAGGGGTCGACGACGTCATCGAGTTGCACAACGCCAACGGCCAGGCGCTGCCGTTCCCGGACGGGGGGTTCGATGCGACCCTGGCGTTCACGGTCATGGAGGAAGGGGACGCCGACGCGATGCTCGCCGAGTGCGTCCGGGTGACCCGGCCCGGCGGTAGGGTGGCCGTGATCGTCCGTTCCCTGGACATGCCCTGGTGGGTCAATCTGCCGCTTCGCTCCGATCTCAAGCTCAAGGCCCAGACCGGCTACGGCGACATGGTGGAGGGCGGGTGCGCGGACGCGAGCCTGTACGAACGCATGGAGCGCGCCGGGCTGGAGGGCGTGGTCATGATGCCTCAGTGGGCGACGTACTCTTCGGGCGAACGGCTGCACCAGCAGCAGGAACGCATGGTCTCGCGGCTCGACCCGGCGGAAGCCGAGGAGTGGCGTCAGGCCATCGTCGCGGCCGGCAACCAGTTCTTCATTTCGCAGCCGTTCCACTCGGGCGTGGGCACCAAGCGCTGATCCCGCGCGGGTACTGTTCCGCGCCGTGCGCCAACGCGCTGCTGCACGACGGGCGGCCCGATCGTCCCCGGTTGACACCCGAGGCCCGATCCACCATATGTAGTGGACATGCGACTTGTCGGCACAACAGGGAGGGTACCCAGGAAGGTCACGGTACTCGGAGCGTTCCTCGGTCTGTGGATGGCCCTGGCACTGTGGCCGCCGGCCGCGGCACTATCGGCCGAACCCGGCATCCAGCTTGACGGCCAGCGGATCCAGGGCGGCCTGGTGCGCGGGCGCGTGGCGCCGGGTTCCAAGGTGAAGTTCGAGGGCGCGCCGGTACGCGTCTCCAAGGAAGGCTGGTTCCTCATCGGCTTCGGCCGGGACGCGCCCGCGAAGGCCGTGCTGTCGGTGGTGTTCCCGGACGGACGGCGCGAACGCTACGGCCTGGCGGTGAAGCCGCGCAAGTACCGCATCCAGCGCATCGACGGCTTGCCCCCGAGCAAGGTCACGCCCAGCAAGAAGGACCTCGTGCGCATCCGCAAGGAGGTCGCCCTGGTCAAGCGGGCGCGCACCGTCGACGATCCCCGCACCGACTTCCTCGGCGGCTTCCGCTGGCCCGTGAAAGGCCGCATCAGCGGCGTCTACGGCTCCCAGCGCATCCTCAACGGCGAGCCCCGGCGCCCCCACTACGGCATCGACATCGCCGCGCCCAAGGGCACCAGGGTGGTATCGCCCGCGGCCGGCGTGGTCACCATGGTGCATCGGGACATGTACTTCTCCGGCGGCACCATGATCGTCGACCACGGCCACGGCCTCTCGTCCGCCTTCCTCCACCTCGCTCGCATTCTGGTCAAGAAGGGCCAGCGCGTGAAGCAGGGACAACCCATCGCCGAGGTCGGCTCCACCGGCCGCTCCACCGGCCCCCATCTCGACTGGCGCATCAACCTCTTCGGCCGCCGCCTCGACGCCTCGCTGCTGGTGGGGCCGATGCCGAAGTGAATCCCCGACCATAAACGAAGGGGGCGAAAGCAAATGCGCTTTCACCCCCTCCTTCCGCACAGGGTCTTGGCCGCAAACGGCTAAGCTTCACCCACCGCGGCCTGCCGCGTCCGGCTCGCCTCCGCGGCCGCATGGGCCTTCTGGAAGTCTTCCTCGCTGAAGTTGTACAGGCTGGCGCCGCCCATGAAGATGGCGGCGGCGATTTCCCGCGACACGTTGTTCAGCAGGTTCGTGGAGACGTTGGGGAAGTTCGAGTCGAAGTGCGGGTAGTCGGTGGAGATGCACATCCGGTCCGCGCCGATGAGCTCCGCGGTGCCGGCGATCTCGGGCTCGCTGCCCTCCACCGCGGCCCAGCAGTTGCGCTGGAAGTACTCCTTGGGCGTCAGCGACAGGTAGGGCGCGTGGGAGTCGCGGTAATTGGCGTAGTCCCACTCGATGCGCGTCAGGATGCCGGGCACCCAGGAGTTCTGCGCTTCCAGGTAGCCCACGCGCAGCTTGGGATGGAACTCGAAGACGCCGCCGATGATCATGGCGATGAGCGCCTGCTGCATCTCGATCCAGTGACTGGCCACGTGGCGGTAGAAGCGGTTCTCGCCGTACAGCGCGTTCATGTTGGAGTTCCACGCTCCGGTGCCTTCATGGAAGCACCAGGACACGTTCAACTCCTCGTGCAGGCTGTAGAGCGGATCCCAGTAGTTGGAGTGCCAGAAGCGGCCGTTGATCATGTTGGGCCGGATGAACGATGCCACCGCCCCGAGCTCCTCGACGGCACGCTTGAGCTCGTGGCACGCCAGGTTCACGTCGTGCAGCGGCAGCATGGCGGCGAACTTCATGCGCTCCGGGCAGTGTTGGGAGAAGTCGTGGATCCAGTCGTTGTAGGCCCGGCTCAGGGCGTGCGAGAGGTGCGGGTCCATGTCGTCACGCGCCAGCAGCCCCAGCCCGCCGGTGGGGAACAGCACGCCGATGTCGATGCCTTCCATCTCCATGCCCATGATCTGGGCTTCCTCGTCGTAGCCGCGCTCGATGGCGAAGTCCATGCGCCCGGTGTCCGCCAGGCGCGAGGCCGACAGCACCCCGGTGGCGGCGCCAATGACCGGCCCCGTGGCCTTGGACGACGCGGCCCTCTTGCGGTGCTGCTGCAGCTCCGAGTCCGCGCCCGTGGCGAGGCCGTCGATGGTCCAGGTGCGCCGGCTGATCTTCCCCTTGCCGTCCACCGCCCAGGTCACGCGGTGCTTGAACTCGGGATCCAGGTACTTCTCCAGCAGGTTCCCCGGCTCCTGGATATGCATGTCGCTGTCAACGAAACGCAGGCCGTCCTTCATGATCGTTCCTCCTTGTCCCATCGAGCCGCGGGGTGTCCCGCGCCTTGGGCGCCGTTCCGATTTCGCTGGACCGAGACTACAGCAAGTTCGGGAGCGTGGTCAATGACAGCGGCCGGGAGTCCGGATCCGCGCGGGCCACGCTTCGTCCAACGAACGAAGGCGGTATCGTTCACTCCGTCCGGGAGACATCGGGCTGTTCGGCGGCGATCTCTCCGTTGGCCACGCGCATGTCCCAATAACAAACGGTGGCAACCACGGCCCCGTAGGCTCGGATCGAACCGTTGAGGAGAAGGACCGCGACGGCCAACAACACGCCAAGGTCGTTGTCCCTGAGGAAGCCGGCCACGGCTCTGAGCAGGATACCCGACGAATACTGCAGAACTTCCGTGAAGCACCACACCAACACGACGACGCCGAGCAAGCGAATCCAATGATGTGAGGTCAGTTGCCAGCATCGCCTGAATCCGTCCAGAACCCCCGTGCGTTCGATGGCCGCTACCGGCAACAGCATCAGGAGCCTGCTGTCGATCAGGCCATTGAGGGCGCTGCCCGCCATGGACAGGGCGAAAAGCACGCTCTTCGACGCCGGTCCCAGTTCCGAAGTAAGGACAAGGACCGCCGCCGCGTGCTGCGGCAGGTAGAGGAGGGCGCGCAGGATGGCCACCGAGGACACTCTTGCAACGAACAGGTAGAAGGGGCGACGCAGAAGCCCGGGGATGGCCTCGGTGGCCGTGACCAGGGCGCCTTTCAACGTGACCCGGCGGCCGCCCAGTTCCGGCCAAATCATCAGGGTGATGACGGCTTCCACCGAGACCCTCGAGAAGGCGTGCAGGACCACGGAAGCGATCTTTCTGCCGTACAACGCAAAGAACGCCGGGGTTCCCGGGTCGCGAGAAACGGCGCCAGTCCGGTGAGAAACAAGACGCCCCCCACGGTCCACCCGACAGCCGAGGCCAGAAGCACGAACGGCACGAAGTGTCTGACCAAGGCGGCCAGAAACCGGCCCAAGACCGGCCAGATTGCGAGCCTGCGGTCGAGCGGGACGGTGCCTGGCGTGTGCGTTTCGGACGATTGGGTCTCCATGTCTCAGGTCTCCGTCACTTCTGCGAACCGGCCATTGAAAATCTGCTTCGCCACCCCTTCGTCTGACGTGAACGGACTCGACCCATGCGGAGGGACGAGGCCTGCGTCGGATATCCTTGGACATACCGGCCGTTCTGTGTAACACAGGAACGAATAATCCAGAAAGGCCGGCCGGTTCGTAACCATGCCCTGACCCGATCCCGTCCCCGCGTCGGAGCTTTGAGGAGGCCCATCATGATGACGAAGGACATATCCGCCCTCCGCAATGATCCCCGCGGCATCCACTTGTTGTGGGTGTGGGTTCTGGCACTGGCCGCTAGCGGTTGCACCGCGGCCGTGGACACCGCCCGGCTCGACACCGTTGCCCGGGCGGGCGTCGCGTACGCCGGCAAGGTGCCGCCGTTGCTGGACCGGGCGTTCGAAGTGGCCGCGGCGGTGGATTCGCGGGCGCTGGTGGAAGCGCGGGAGGGCCTGTCGGAGGAACAGCGTCGGGAGGCGCTGCAACGATTCGACGCGGCCATGGCGGAACGTCTGGAGGACTACGACGCAGCCAAGCGCCATAACGACTTGCTGAGATCGTACTTCGTCGCGCTGCGGTCACTGCTGGAGTCCGATGGGTCGAAGGGGAGCGCTGCCGCCGCGAAGCGGTTGACGGCGGCGCTCGGGACGCTCTCGCCCAGGCTCAAGCAGGCGCGGATGGGGGACGTCTCGGTAAGCGGCCGTGTGGAGCCCGCCGTTGCCGTCACGGTGGCCTCGTTCGGATCCGCGGCCCTGCGGCGCGAGTTGGAAGCACGCGGCGCGGCCATCGAGCGCGAGCTGGCGCTGCAGGAGGCCCTGGTGGCGGCGGTGGCGCGGCAGGTGCGCGCGGACCGGGACATCCTGTCGGCGCGGTTTCGCAGCGACGAGGTTGTGACGCCGTACGTGAGCGCCAAGCGGCTGCCCAAGACTTGGCCGGCACGGCGGCTGAAGAGCCTGCGCGAGCCCACCGGCGTGGCAGCGGCGCTGGCCGCGGAGCAGGCGGTCGGCGCGTTGCGGCAGGCGTACGTGGCGGCCGTCGAGGGACGCCTGGATGCCGGCCGGGCAGCCGAGCTGGGCGCCACCGTCGAGGGATTCGTGGAGCTTGTCTCGCGCCTCGGCGCTGAAGCCGGGAGGCTGATCCGATGACGCCGGGTGAAGTCCGCGGGAAGACGCTGTCGGAGTTGCGCCAGGCGCGGAAGGACATGATGTCCGCCGAATGGCTCGCGGCGGTGCAGGATCTTCCGGAGACCGAGCGCACGGCGTCGGCCATGGCGCTGCTGGATGTCTGCCTCGCCATCCGCCGACTTGAGAACGCGCGCGTCGCGGCCATCCGCGGGAAACTCGCCGACAACGAGAAGGAACTTGAACGCGGTCTGCGGGGCCTTGCGCGGGCGCGGGAGAGGCTCAAGCGGATCGAGGCCTACCTGAAGGCCGTGACCACGCTCGTGTCGAGTGTGGCGAAGGTGGTCAAGCCGTAACCGACACGAACTCGGAACCATCGAAACGCCATTCCCGCGGAAGCGGGAATCCAGGTCTTGCGGCGCAGGTTCCTACTGGAGCACGGCGCGGAAGGGACGTCGGAAGCCCTTGGCCGGCTGGCCCTCGTTCCCTGTTGGCTCGCGCACCAGCCAGGCATTGGCCGTCAATTCGATGCCGCCGCCCTCCGTGCGGCACAGGCTCACCGTCATGAAGTGCTCCCGAGTGCGCTTCCTCGGATAATCCGACAACAGCCGCCCCTTGCGGATCGGGACAAAGAAGCGCCCGCGTCCCGCGCGGTCCTTGTAGTAGTTCACCTTGCGGGCCGGCCAGTCCAGCTCGCGGGCTGTCGCGGCGGGAGGAAAACGCTCGGGCCGGCTCGTGGCGGTGCTCGCGGCCACGCCGTTGAGCCCGGTGAGGTTCGACAGGGGCGAGGAGATGATCTCGAAGAGCCGCGTCCCGGCGGTGCCGATGGGGACGCTGGCGACGCGTCCGAAATGAACGTCGCCGCTCAGGACCACGATGTCGTGCGCGACGGCGCCGAGGGCGTCGAGCAGCGCCGCGTATTGCTTTGAGTAGCTCCGCAGGTTCCGCTCCACGCGGTTCTGCCGCACGAGCAACGGCTGCGGAAGGACGAGCACCGCTGGGCACGTCCTGCGCCGCGCCCAGTCGAGCAGCTTCCTGAAAGGAGCCGCCGGGAGAAACGCCTCCTCCGTGCGGTGCGACCGCAGGTCGGCGAAGCAGAGAGTGACATCGTCTCCGATGGCCACCGTTTCCACCACGGGCGAGCGCTGGATGTTCGTGACGGCGTCGCGCGAGGCCGCTTCCCAGCACTCGCGCACGTGCGGCAGCCTCAGCGACCAAAGGGCTGGGAGGGGTGAATCGACAAACGGGTAGTCGTTCCAGTACTCGTGGTCGTCCGGCAGCATCCATGTGCCGCCCCGGCCGAGGATTCCGTCCAGCGCCTGCCAGTGAAGGGCATAGTCGTCGGCGATGCGCTCGCGTATCTCCCGCGGTATCAGCGACAGCGAATCGAAGCCGATGTCCAGGTAGACCTGATCGCCGGTCAGCGCGGTGATGTCCGGCCGGACGGTGCCGGCGCCGTGCTCGTAAAGCGCCCGATACGCGACCGCCGCTTGCCCGCCGTCGCGATGGTTGTAGAAGCAGCTCCCGAGACCGATGGTGAAGGGACTCTCGCCCTTCAAGGGGAGGCGCGGCGGCAGCGTGCGGAACGCGCCCGCGCGCAGTTCCTGCCACCCACGGACAGGTCCCGCCGCGGCATTCCCTTCAACGAGCCGCTCGAACGCGACCCGGTATTCGCTCCCGGCTTCGAGCCGCCTGAACGTCACCACCCTGAAAAAACGCCGTCGCATGCCGCGGAAGGGCCGCGACCAGTCGTCCCTGGAGATCAGCGCCGAGCGCTCCGCCCGGCCGTCCCGGAAGAGCCGGACCCGCGCCCGCTCCGGCATCTTCAAAGCCGGGAACAAGGTTCCCACCCACACCTCGGCCGACGTCGCGCCGACCCGGTGAATTACAAGGGACCATTGAGCGGTGGATGTGGGGTAGTCCGGGCGGAAGGGCCAGTGGGAGTGATCCATACGGATGTCCGTTTCTGATTGCACAGGCGGTTGTTCATGGCAGTCCCCGGGCAGATTTTATTGCTGTAAGTTGACAATACTGGCAGGTTAGGTTGATGAGATTCTCCGAGCTGCTTGAGATCGTCGACGATGAACCGCTGTTCGAGACGGGGCTGCTGCTTTGCGGGCGCGCCGACCCGGTGAGGATTCGACACCAACTCGCCCGGTGGACCCGGGCCGGGCGAATCCATCAGCTTCGTCGCGAACTGTACGCGCTGGCTCCACCTTACCGCAAGCGCATGCCCCATCCGTTTCTGGTCGCCAACCGCCTTGTGCCTGGGTCCTACGTGAGTGGACTATCGGCGCTGGAGCACTGGCATTGCATTCCCGAATACGTTCCGGAGGTCACCAGCGTGGCGGTCGCAAGGCCGCACGTGCGCCAGACTCCGCTGGGCCGCTTCTCGTTCCGCTACGTCAAGAACGAGCTGCTCTACGGTTACCGGCAGATCGACTTGGCCCTTGGACAGGCGGCGTTCGTGGCGTTGCCGGAGAAGGCCCTGCTCGATGTCGTTCACTTGTGCCCCGGCGGCGACGAGCCGGCTTACATCGCGGAGTTGCGGCTGGACCTCGAGGCCCTCGACCTGGACGAACTCGAGCGGCTGGCGCGCGCCGCGGGCAAGCCCAAGCTGTTGCGCGCGGCGCGGCACGTACGCGCGTTGGCCGAGGATCCCGACCTTTCAGCCCCACGACCGCGCGACGCTTCTCGGCGGCAAGCTCCACGCCCTGCTGCAGCGTCCCTACACCAAGGGGCGGGACCTGTATGACCTGATCTGGTACCTCGGCGATCCGGGCTGGCCCGCGCCGAACCTGACCCTGCTCGACGCGGCCTTGCGGCAGACAGGCTGGGAGGGCGATACCATTCATGCCGATAACTGGCGGACCACGATCCTTGGTCGTCTCGACGCCTTGGCGTGGGATCGGGTGGCGGCGGATGTCCGCCCCTTTCTGGAACGAGCGGAGGATGTCGTGTGGGTCACACGGGAGAACGCGGCGCGGCTATTGGGCCACCCTCGCGCGGCAGGTCCGAGCTGACTCAAACAAACCGTCTCCGGTAAACCTCGGGCGGTTCAGGACCAGAGTGTCTTCAGTGTACGACTGAGGCGCCATTGACGTGGTTCAAGCTCCCATGATGGCCACATCGTATCGCGGGATGTGTTGATCGCGGGTGACGAGGGTCAGCCCTTCGGCCCGAGCTTGAGCGATCAGCAAACGGTCGAACGGGTCACGGTGGTGCATCGGCAGTTTGCCCGCCTGCTCGGCATGATGGAAGGTCAACGGCAGATGCGTGAAGCCTCTCTCTTCCACCAACGCAGAGAGATTGTCGGGGGCGGTCATGGTTCCCTTCGCCCTCTTGACTGCCACCTCCCAACCGGTGATGGCGCTGACAAAGACATCGTTGTGCGGGTTGGCGATGGCGTTGCGAGCCGTCTCGATCAACCGCGCGGCATCGGATAGGCACCACACCAATACATGGGTATCCAGCAGTAGACGCGACACCTTGACCTAACCCAAGTTTAACATAGGTAAATGAAAGTCATTATAATTCGGGGGGTTAGCGGGTCGATTTTTTTCTTCTGGCACTACATTCTGGTGTCTTAACGATAATACTGAGAGTTCAGACGGTCAACTTTTTGATGCCGCCG